>JAYSYI010000253.1:0-5606 GCA_043727665.1 Limnoglobus sp.
CGTTCTCGCGCAACCGCATACCCATTTTGTGTCGGTAGACGCCGATTTCGATCGACGTCTGAAGGTCTTTGTCTTCGTACGGCTTCAATACATACCCGAACGGTTCGGTCAATTTCGCTCGTTGCAGTGTGGCATCGTCGGAAAACGCTGTCAGAAAAACGATTGGCACATCGATCTGATTGCGAATGGCGTCGGCGGCCTCGATCCCGTCCATCCCGTCGCCGAGCGAGATGTCCATGAAAATCATATCGGGGCGTAGTTCGACCGCGAGATGAATCGCTTCCAACCCGTTCCCGGCCAACCCGACCACGGCATAACCCATCGATTTCAGTCGTTTTTCGATGCCTTTGGCGATGATCTTTTCATCTTCGACGATCAGGATACGGATCGGGTTCATTTGTAAATTCCGCTCTTCGGTTTCGGAAACCGGATAGTGAATGCCGTACCGTTGTCGTTCGTCTGCTCGATGCGCCCATCGAGTTGTTCGACGAGTGTGATGACTAATTGTAGCCCAAATGAAGTTGTATTCCGGAAATCGGTGGCTACGGGAAAGCCGGTGCCGTTGTCTGCGACGGTCAAAACGTGAAACTCGGCTTCCTGTACGAACGTGACGCGAATGACGCCTTCGGTCGTTTGCTTAAACGCATGCTTGAGGCAATTCGAGATCAATTCGTTCAAAAGCAAGCCGCACGGAATGGCGATATCGATCGTCATTGCGGGAATATCGATGTCGAGTTCGAGCGCGATTTCGAAAGTGGGAATTTTGTACGTGTGATAAAGATCGTCCGCCAACTGACGGACGTATTCGCCAATATTTACCCTTGCCATGTCCTGCGAGCGGTACAGTCGCTCGTGGATCATTGCCATCGACTTGACGCGGCTGCGGCTCTCTTGGAACATCTCTAATGCGCCCTTGTCCGTCGTGTGATCCGATTGAAGATCGAGTAGCGACGAGACGATTTGCAGGTTGTTCTTCACGCGGTGGTGAATTTCCTTCAGCAATAATTCCTTCTCCAGAAGCGATGCCCGCATCCGTTCTTCGGCTTGTTTCCGAAGCGTAATGTCTTGAATCTGCGAGATGAAATAGAGCGGCGTGCCCGCCGGATCGCGAACGAGCGAAACGGAGAGCATGATGTGGACGGTCCGCCCATCCTTGTGGAAGTATCGCTTTTCCATGTGGTACGACGGAATCTCCCCCGCGAGTACGCTATGCAGCAAATGCAAATCCGCGTTCAAGTCGTCCGGGTGCGTGATCGTCTGAAAATCGCTGGCAAGTAGCTCGCTTTCCGTGTAACCGACGATCTCGCATACCGATGGATTCACGCGCAACCAGCGCCCATCGGGGGCCACCATCGCCATACCGATCGGTGCGTGTTCGAACGCACTGCGGAACCGCTCCTCGCTCAATAACATTTCTGCTTTGGCCTGTTTCCGGCCAGTCACATCTTGCGAAGTGATCGTCACGCCATCGCCGACGCGGACGATCTGATGGTGTAGCCAGTTCGCGATAATGCCATCGCGTGGCTTAATCGCAAATTCTTCCTCCAGCGCTACGCCCGTTTCAACGACCTGTACGTACTTGTCGAAAAAGCCATCGGTTCGATTAACGGGAAGGAGTTCGCACAGACGTTGTCCGACGACATCTTCGCGCTTTCGAGAGATCATCTCTTGCCCTTTGCGGTTGATATCGGTAAACACGAAGTCCGTAATCTGTCTATTTCCATTGCGTTCGGCAACGAGGAAATAGACCGAATGGAGGCTGCCTTCCATCGCGGCCCGGAAGCGTTCTTCCTGTTCGCGAAGTGCATTTTCCGCACGTTTCCGAGCCGTAATATCGTGGCCTTCGGGAATCAAATATTCGACGCAGCCATCGTCGCCAAAAAACGGGCTGATCGAGAAATCGACCCATATGAGATGCCCATCCGTCGTCGGATGCGATGCCTCAAACCGCACCCGTTCCCCACGAGAGGCACGCGCAATCCCGTCGCGAAGCCGATCTTGTTGCACAAGATCGTGCGTCCACCACGCCGTTTGCCAAAACGGCAAGCCGATGACGCTGGCTTCGGTGACCCCCGCCGTGGCGAGTGCGGTTCGATTTGCTTCCAATACGGTCCCGTCGAGCGACAGTAACCCGATGAATTGAACTTGCGAGTGAAAAATCGTACGGAACCGCCGTTCGGTTGCCTTCGATGGATCGTTCGACATCAGCAGGTTCCTCGTTGGGCGTTTACGCGGCCCGTGCAAGTGGCGACTTCATAGAATAAACTAACAGAACAGAGATTAAGTGACTGCTATCAAGGTTGTACGAATGGCGAAAACGAAAAGCCTCCCGATGACGACGCCACCGGCGGCGGAAGTCGTCCCCGGCACACTCAAGGGACGCTTTGCTTTCATTAGCCTCGGCTGCCCGAAAAACACCGTCGACTCCGAGCGAATGCTCGGCAAACTTTCGCAAGATGGCTACGCGCTCCAGCCCGACCCCGATGGTGCGGATGTCGTCGTCGTCAACACCTGCGGCTTCATCGAACCCGCGCGGCAAGAATCGCTCGCCGTCATCCGCGAGATGCTCGCGCTCAAGAAGAGTGGCCGCGTCGGGTCCGTCGTCGTGGCCGGCTGCCTTGCCGAACGCCACAAGGATTTACTCCTCGAAACCGTACCCGAAGTCGATCAAATCGTCGGTGTGTTCGGTCGTGAAGAGATCGCCGCCGTCGTCGATCGTGCGGTGCAACATCGCGACGAACAACGCTCGCTGTTCCGCCCCGCTCCCGTGCGGGCGCTCGAAGATACGGCACGCTTACGCATCACGCCGCGGCACTTCGGCTACATGAAAATCAGCGAAGGTTGCGACCGCTTGTGTACTTACTGCGCCATCCCAAAGATGCGCGGCAAACACATCACGAAGCCGATGGAAGAAGTCATCCGCGAAGCCCGCGAACTCGTTTCCGATGGCGTCCGCGAACTCATCATCGTCGCGCAAGATAGCACCTATTACGGTATGGACCTTTACGGCCGCGTTCGCTTCGCCGAACTGCTGAAACAACTCGATGCGGTCGAAGGAATCGAGTGGATTCGCGTACTGTACGCCTACCCGGAACACTTCTCGGACGACCTCATCGAGACGATGGCGACCGCGAAAAAGATCGTGCCGTACCTCGACATGCCGTTGCAACATATTAACGATCGCGTGTTGAAGCGGATGATTCGTCGCGTCGATCGTTCGGCCACGGAAAATCTCATCGGGCGGCTGCGAAAGGCGATGCCGAACCTCGCGATGCGAACGACGTTCATCGTCGGCTTCCCCGGCGAAACCGAAGCCGATTACGAGGAACTCAAGTCGTTCGTGGCAGAACAAAAGTTCGAGCGCGTCGGCGTGTTCCCCTATTCGCTGGAACCCGGCACGCCCGCCGAGAAACTCGATGGCCACATGCCCGAGGAAGTGAAGCAGGCCCGCGTCGCCGGCGTGATGGAAGTGCAACAGCAGATCGCGTTCGCCTACGCCGACAAGCAAATCGGCAAGGAACTCGCCGTCGTGATCGACGGCCCCGACCCCGAATTCGCGAACCACTTCCGCGGCCGCACCTACGCCGACAGCCCCGACATCGACTGCGAAGTCCGCGTAAAAGGCAAAAATCTCCGTTCGGGCGACTTCATCAAAGTGAAAGTCACCGCCGCCGACGGCTACGACCTCGCCGGGAGAAGCATCGGCTCCGCGTGGTGATGAGGGCATCGTGGCATCGACATTAGTCTCGCTGGAGGAGGCGTCAACGTTCAGAAAAATCAAATTGCGATCCGATTCATCGTGCCACGCTTCACTCCGAGATTACTCAGAACGGCAAAACACCGAACGAGACAAATACTACAAAGCAGAATAGTTGCTAAGTTTGCGTTTGTTTCAGCGGTGGTGAGCATATGCAAATCGGAAAATTTCCAGACTCCGGACGAGCTGAATAGTCAATATATGGACCGTCATAATCGAGCAAATGAAGAATTGCGCGCCCGATCAACGTCCGTAAGATGTCGTACCGTTGCAATTCCTCATCGTGTTGTCCGTCTTTCAGAGACGGATTGCCGTGCAGACAATGATTACGCTGGTTTATTACATTTCGCTCGACTTTGCCGAGAGGTATTCCGAGTTCCTCAAACACCATACGAAGACGGTCAATGTTAGTCGGCTGAATTAGATTGTTGATTTTATTGCCCAAAATACTGGAAGTGTTAGTCGTTAGGTTTTCGGAATCGGCGAATTGATCAAGAACTTTTTTCAATGCTGACAACAGTGCTTTGTGCTGTTTTGCCTCCAATAATGCAGGTTGGCTGGCGTATCGACCTGTTGGACGGACAAATATGTGATATGCAGACGCGAGACGTTCGAGTGCGACACAGGCGAGCGCAAGTTTATTATCCACGAAATCTTCAGCCGCAGTCCACACTGGGCTAAGCACCCATTCAGGATTGAAAATCTCACGCAACTCCGCAAATCGCTGATCCAATTTGTCGAAACGGTCCGTCACTTCCTTTCCATGTGTAAAAGAATCTACCAACCCATAGAGCGGAACGAGTAGGGTATCGGGAGGCGCGCGATCAACGCCTTTGATCCAACCATAATACAAGCGTTTCAATCGATCATCTGACAGTGGAGAGTCACGCCAAACGAATGGAATATGCTTCCCCAACAAGATGGACATCAATCCGCGGAATCGATCACAAGATTCCGGAAACCAAAACGGGTTCGCCAACTCTACCGGGTGGTAAGTGAGCCAAATGCCAGGTGGACTATTCAATTGGCCAAATGCAGGGAACAACCGCCGATTGCCAGGTCCGCCCAGCTGCAAGCTGCAACGGGTACGCTTGTGAGTAACTTTCTGGATCTTGAATTCGATGGGATCTTGGACGGGCCACTCTTGTAAATTCCATCCAGGCGAGTATAAGCGATGACTAGGCGGCGTATCGTGCCAAAATGCAAGCGGGTTGTCACGGTGTAGAACAACTTCAATGTAACACGCCGTCCCCTCGACTCGATTTGAGTATCCTAAACTACCTCCGGAAAGAGCACTCCATTGGGAAGTTTGAGTAGTCGTGATTTCTGATGAACTTGCGTAGACTTGGACAGCAGACCCATCAGAGGTCTTGGCATGCCATTCTGGAGCAAATGACATCGGCCCGACAGAGCCAGCTCCCCTACTTCGAACATCGGTATTGTCGGGAAAATCAGTTGAACTGGTGAGTGAGTCTTGAAACCTAAATGTTATTCCATCTCGACGACTCCACCGTATCTCGCCAGTCGATTCTTCGTTCGGTACTCCGCCGGGGCGATGAATTCCTGTGACAGGTATAACGTGCGATCCGTCCAGGTCAATGCGCGGTTCGGTTATCATCGGCATCAAACACCTCCTTTTCACAAATAGCGGAGTACAAAATTACATCGTTGAAGTCTACTAGACAGTTTATCGGAAACAATGGTTCGCACAACAAAATAAGTCGTACGCATTTACTCTGCGTTCTCCGAGACCATGCGGCTAATTTTCGCCTACGACGGCTTCGAGATCCTCATCGCCGTTATCGTCAGTACTTGGGTATGAAGAAGCCGGATTTGCAGGCTGGTTTTG
>JAYSYI010000254.1:0-16889 GCA_043727665.1 Limnoglobus sp.
CTGCACGACCTCGTGCTCGTCGACCCGATAGCCAGTGTTGTCGCGCACGAAGCGCGGATGCTGGCGACGAACGGCGTCGACATCCTCGATGCCGCACGAATCGTCGCGACCTTTGAAGAAGCCGTTGCCGATTGTGGTGTGGTCATCGCAACGGGCGGCGAAGTCCTCGGCACGAAGCGCGAAACTGTCATCGGTACGCCGACGGACTTGCTGCCCGCATTTGCGGACGCGCTCACCACTGGTCCGTGTGCAATCGTCTTCGGGCCCGAACCGCACGGGTTATCCACCGACGAAATCAGCCGTTGCCATAGTCTGTTGCACCTACCCACCGACCCCGCGTATTCGTCGCTAAATCTGTCGCTATCGGTCGGCTTGTGTCTGTATGAATTGCGCAATCACGTCGTGCGGCTCATGGACTCACCGATGGTGGTGCGTCGCCCGATTGCGCCGTATGTGGACCTCGATCGCGCGTTCGTTCACCTCGAAGATTCGCTCACGGCCATGCAGTTCTTGTATGGGCAAAACGCGAAGTTGCTGATGCACGCGGTACGGCATTTAATTGGCCGCGCACAACCGACGCCGCAAGAAGTGAAAATGCTCCACGGACTCGCACGGCAACTCGAATACATCGCGGATCGTTTCCAAAAAGCGGAAATTCTACTCGCTCGGGGGAAGGATCTGTAGATGGACAACAGCCACCGTGCAGCCACATCATGAATTTGCGGAGTTAACCCGGAGTACGAAAATTGAATTGTTAGTCCGAAGCGCCATAGCGCCAGCAATGTGAAATTAAAAACTGGGCTTGGTTCGAATTGAGGCGATGTTGGCTACAAAATGACTCCAGCCACTACCCACCCCCCCCAACCGTGGACTCATTCCCGAATTTCGGAACCAACCTAACCCACCAACGACTTACGTCCGATTTCGACGGTAGAAATCGTCGCCAGAACCAAAGTTTTGGCGTCACTTCGAGCGTTTGGCTTTCAGGAATTCGTCCGCCCATGCCTGATCGGGCCTGCGGAGTTGGATCGTGGGTGGCGATCGGTAATCGATGCGATTCTGGTAGCCGCCATCCTCGTAGGCGCGGTCGAAGCCATCGCGGAGTTCGAGCGTGATGTCGCCATCTTTTACTTTGAGCGGGATCGGCAAAATCGGCATCGGGTCGCGTACGGTGAACGCCCAGACTGACGCCTTCGGGAACAAGTTCGCTCGCGCTACGATTGCGTAGTAATCGGCCATTGCTGGACGGGGCCGTCCCATCGGCATCCGGTCGCCATCGCGAAGCAGATCGATTTCCACGAAGTGCGTACCCGAAGCGAGATACTGATTGCGTTTCACGATGTACTGTTCGCGGTCTGGCCCGTTGTGCTTGTTACTCGGGCTGAGGAGTTCGATAACGGTAATGACGCGATTTCCCGGTTGATCGACGATCTTGACAAACTTTTGCTGCGACTTGCGCGCGGATTTGGCGAGCGTCACTTCTGTCGAAACGGACACTGGCTTTTCCGCAGCAATGGCCACAGCACCATCAGTGTTCGAATGCCCCGCAACGTAAGCATCGGGGTAGCTAAACGTCTCGCGAACATCGAAATCTTCGTCTTGCAACCAGACGTGTTGCTCGACGTCCGCGTAATACCCAGCCGGCAGTGCTCTGGTAATTGACGCACTGATGGCGACGATCATTTTAGTGTGGAAACCTTTCCAGAACGCGGCGTCCTCGAGATACGGGTCCATGCCGGGGAATGGCGAGGGCATTTGTCTGCCTCCTGAATGCGTGAGTCATTGTCATGTTCATTCTAATCGAGAACTCGAAAGATTCGTTACGATATTCGCAGATGGTGCTTGATCGCTTTGCGAACTCGGTTACGCTACAGTTCGTACAAATCTTTACGTTTCTGTTACGTACGCTTTCATTTTTCGCGAGTCACGATTATGCGCCCGAAAACCGGTCGAACGGCGTTCACGCTCATCGAGTTGCTGGTGGTGATTGCGATTATCGCGATCCTGATCGGGCTATTACTACCAGCGGTGCAGAAGGTTCGCGATGCGGCGGCACGAACACGCTGCACGAACAACATGAAACAAATCGGCATCGCCCTGCACATGCACCACGATGCCGAAGGGAACTTTCCGCCTGCAATTAAAGAGACATTCGCCCCTGCCGCACGCGATCCGAAACAGTGGCTCGGTTGGATGGCACGCATACTGCCACACATCGAACAAACGACCATGCACGCGAACATGGAGGCCGCATTTGCCACACAAGGCGACTACCGGAACCCGTTTGAAAATCCGCCGCACACCGGACTCGCGACCGTCATGAATGGCTACAAATGCGCTGCCGATGGCCGTCAGTATCAGGCGACGTATGCGGGCGGTCTCACCGTGGCATTCACAGGGTATCTCGGTATCAGTGGCCGCGATCTTCGCAGCCGCGACGGCATGTTATGTTGGAACGATACCGTGCGTTTCGCCGACGTAACTGATGGTACCAGCAACACGCTTATGGTCGGTGAACGTCCGCCGAGTTACGACCTCGTCTTCGGTTGGTGGTACGCGGGGGCGGGGCAATGGGATCCCGCTTACGGCCCCATTCGCAATACGGGATCGCTCGACGTGACACTCGGAGCATCCGAAATCAACATCCGCAACACGGTCAATACCGAGATGAACGCGTGCCCCGTCGGCCCGTTTGCATTCGGGCCGGGGGACATCAACAAGATCTGCGATCAGTTCCATTTCTGGAGCCTGCACACCGGCGGCAGCAACTTCACATTCGCCGATGGCTCGGTGCGCTTCCTCACCTACGGTGCCGCCAGCATCATGCCCGCATTGTCCACCCGCAACGGCGGCGATATCGCAACCGCACAATAAGGCGAGCGGTGGGTGTAAGCCCACTGATTTTGCCAGCCGCAAAATCTACACAGGTTACAGAGGTTTCACGATGCGACGCATCTGCTTGACACTTGCGATGTTGCTATTCGCTGCGGGATGTGCGGACTCGAAATCGGATGCGAATGCGAAGCCACTCCCGGGGAAACGAATTCCGCCGGGAGCGAGTGGGCCGCGTTAATACACGCCAACAACGGTGCTGCCTGCGAGTTCGGCAAATGGGCGAACGCCGCTGACGCCGTCCCATGGGTACTTCTCAAATGGCTTTTCGCGTTCGCCTTCGTCGCGTTCCGGGAAGCGCGGCACGAAGAATTCTTTCGTGAGCGTCGTTAGCATGACGCGACCCGTTCCGCCGTACGGCACGATTTCGTCGTAGTTGTCCGGGTTCACGACTTGAATGACCGCACGCGGTTGCGGGGCGTAATAGCTGATTTTGAAGCCGTCTTCTGGCCCGATTGGCTTCGAACAAGCCAACCCCATCAGCGTGTTGCCGTATGTCGGCGTCATGTAGACTTCGCCGTTGTCGAGCATTTCTTCGTAGGCTTCTCGCGTGAATTGCGGCGTGAACTCAGTACCGCCGCTGAAGATACCGATGATGCCCGCTGTCTGAATCGAACGCAGCCCGCCGCTTGGAACTGCCTTGCCGAGGGCACGATATTTATCTTCGAGGCGACCCGCACGCAATGCCTCGTCGAGTGCCGCAAGCAGTTTCGGTGTCGTGAACATACAGCGGATTTCGTGTCCGCCCGCGAGGACCGTCAACGCCTGATCGATGCAGTGATCCTTGTACGCCTGTGCCTCGGCAATCTTGCGTTCCTTTAGGCACTTGACCACGTAACGCGGATCGAGATCGACGCAGAAGCTGATACCGCCACGGTATTGTGCGAGGTGTTCGATCGCCAACCGCAACCGGCGTGGCCCGGATGGCCCGAGCATCAGCCAGTTCGAGCCGCGTGGGAAAGACTTCTCGGGGAAGGTATCCGAGATCATTTCGTAGTCGATTTTGAAGTCGTCGATGACGATACGCGACTTCGGCAAACCGGTGGTGCCACCCGTCTCGAACACATACACGCCACGGTCCGCGTAAGCCTTCGGCACCCAACGACGCACGGGCCCTCCGCGGAGCCAATCGTCTTCGAAGATTGGGAACTTCTTGATGTCGTCGAACGTGTGAATGTCCGTCAGCGGGTTGAAGTCGAACGACTTCGCTTTGTCCAGCCAGAACGGCGTTCCGGTCGCGGGGTTGAAGTGCCACTGGACGATTTCGCGGAACTGCGTGTCCAATTGCGTTTTGGCATTGGCGACTTTTTCAGCGAGTGTCGCACCGGTGACAGGTATCGGCTTGCCGGGTGTGTCTTGCACGGGAATAACCCTTCAATGTGAGGAAGGAATGTTGCTGGAATGATAGGGCCGCGAGACCATCTCCGACCACAACGGATCGATCTCGCGGCCAGATTCGAATTCGATTTACTTCGTCGTGAAGGCGTAGAGTGTCTTTTCGGTCATTACGTACAGCACGCCATTTGCAACGATGGGCGTGCTGCGAACGGGGGCTTCGAACTCGACTTTGGCGATCAGGCTCTCCTTCTCGACTTCCTTCCTCTTCGCCAGCATTTTTACCCGGAAGTCTTTTTCGTCCTTCGCGTCGGCAATGTCGATTTCGTCGATCACCTTCGGCGTCTTGGTGTGCTTGAAGCTAAACACGTCGCCGCTTTCGGTCGCGATGAAGATTTTGCCGTCGACGTAATATGCCGAACCCCAGATCGCGCCCTTGAGGTCGTACTGCCAGAACTTCTTGCCCGTTTTGGCATCGAGGCAATGAACGTAACCTTGCAGTTCGGTGATATACAACACGCCATCGACGATCGACGCGGTGCTCATCGTGCGGCCAAACAGGAAGTCGCGTGGCACGAACTTGCGCTTGTCGGAGCCGCCGTAGTGCCAAACCACGCCCGACTTCGGGTTCGGTTTGCCAGTCATTCGCAGTTTGCCTTCTTTGTCTTTCTCGGTTTTGTCGACGAGTTGCTCGGAGATATCGCCAGTCGCACCCGCGGGGTTGATGCACCAGAAGTGCCCGATACCCGTGAAGTGCTCGGGGTCTTGGCCGACGCCGATGTAGACTTTGCCATCGTTGACGATGGGCGTGCCGACGAAATCGCTGCGGGTGCCGGTGCCACCGAGTTCGTAGATGGAATCTTTCGGATTCGCATCGAATTTCCAGAGCAGTTCGCCCTTCATTGGCTCGAAGCTATACAGCCAGCCATCGCCCCCGGTGAAGATCGCTTGCTTGACGCCCGCGATCTCGGAGTAGACGGGGTTCGACCATTGGCCGTGCATGATGTTCTTGCCGGGCAGGCTGCTTTTCCACGCGAGTGTGCCGTCTTTTTTGTTGAGCGCGATGAAGCTCGGTGCTTCCGGCGAAGGGATATTTGCGTGATTTTCATCGACGCCGTTCGCGGTCGTGATGAAGATCATGTCGCCGACGACGAGCGGACTACCGGCGGACATGTTGTGCGGGAACACGTTGAGTTTCGCGATCATGTCGAATTCCCAAACGATATCGACGTCGGTTTTGTCCTTGTACTTTTCGGTCTGGATACCGTCGTTGCCGTTCGCGAAGCCGTCGACATCGGCACAGACGATCGTGCAGCGATTGGAAACGTAATAAGCGCGGTTGCCATCGACGGCGGGCGTCGAGCAGATGCCCTCTTTAGGCCAATCTTGCACGGGGCCGGACGGGAGTTTGTCGTGGATCGCTTGCCAGAGGAACTCGCCGGTTTTCTCGTCGAAGCACATCAGGACGCCTTTGTCCATCGGCTCAAGTTCGCCATCTTCGTTCTTCTTCTGATCGCGCTTGTTGCGTGGCTTCTCGTTGTTCGTGCCGACGAATACTTTGCCACCGGCGACGGTCGGCCCGCCATAAGCGCGCGAACCGAGTTCGGCCTGCCAAAGCGGCTTCGCATCGCTGACGCGAGTCACTTTGTCGATTTTCTTGCTCGGATCTTTCGGGTCCACGACTTGTTCTTTGACATCGTAAAGTGTGCCAGGAATGCCTTTATCGATGAGGTTCACGAAGTTGCGATCGGGCGTGCCGCCGAACATCACGTGATCCGACTTACCCGCCACCGCCGGTTTGACCGCAACCGGAACGGGCTTCGTTTCTGGCACGGGAACGGGTTTCGGTGGGGGTACCGTCTCGGGCATCGGTACCGGTTTCACTTCGGGCTTCGGCGTGATGACCGGCATCGGTGGCACCACGACAGGTACTTTCACCTCGGGCTTTTTGTCGTCGACCTTCGCCACTTCAATCGGCTTTTCGGCCACTTTCACGACGTCCGTGGGTTTATCGACAACGGGGACGCGCTGGCTTTTGATGCCATAGTATATCGCCCCTGCGGCGATGCCCGCCGATAGTAAGGCGGCCACGGCGGTACGGGTCGTTTTCGCTGCGTTCATATCTGGTGTTCTCGGTGTATGGGTGTCGTTCGATTATTTTTTAGCGTTCGGCTTCACGAGGAGGTTATCGTAGAAGATCTCCGAACCGGGCAAGGTTTTGTCTTCGGTAACGAGCATATTTGTGACGTACCCGTAAAGTGCGGCCGCGCCTTCGGTGTTCGGGGCCGGGTCGCGGAACTCGACCGTCCACGCTTCGGGTTCGGGTGTCGTTTTGTCCCACACTTTCCCGCGAAGAATCGCTTCCTTGCCGTCCATGTCGATGACAAACTTCATGCGATACCAGACCTTTTCCTTCCACGGGAACGCGACGCCTTTGTTGATACGCGGGCGCGCTTCCCACGAGATAATTCGCAACGTGCGTTCGTTCGCAAACTCGGGGTCGTCCTTGCCGTCCATCACGAGCAAGTAACGGCTGTTGACGATGCCCATATCTGGCATTTTGCCGCGGACGGTGCTCGCTTGCACATCGCATTCGATGCTGTAACCCGTCGAGGTGGGCAGCGTGATGTAGCTGTAGGCACGGGCAATCGGTGGCCGCGAATCGTTGTTGATCTTCGACAGCACTTTGTTACCATCGTCGAGTTTCTTGACCAGGAACTTCCCGTTAGCGTTCACCCAGCCACCCGGTGCGACGCCCTCGGGTGTTTTCTCGAAATCGACGGCGATCGGCAGTTGCGGCGCGACGCGAACTCGTGCCATCGGTGCGACGATTGTGCCGAGTTTTGCGGATACATACCCTTGTTGGCTCGGCAGTTTGCCGACGGTCACGATGGCCTTGGCCCCATCGGCTTTGATCTCGCCGTTGAGTGCGGGCGGGCCGGCGGTCGCACCCATTGGCACAGGCGGTGTCGGGATCGCCCATTCGATTTTGGCCCCTTCGGGTGCCTTCACCATGCGGCCATTCATGTCCAGGAATTCGACGCGGAACTCGACGGCTGTACCCGGTGCGCTCGTGACCTCGGCCGGCACGATGCGGATCGCCGTCGGCACGGCATCTTCGGCAACTGCGGTCTCGGCGGCAAGCGGTTTGTAAACGGGTGTCGTTGGCTTCGCGTCGCCTTTGCCGATGCAATACATGAACTCGCGGGTACAGAAGAATAGCCGACCGTTTACGGCCACCGGTGTACCGTGCGTTTCGACGAATCCCTGACCCTGCACGCTGCGGAATGGCAACACTTCGAGTTCCTGCGGTTCGTCCTGGCCGTTCAGTTTCAGCACCGAGAGCTTTGCATTCACGTCGAAAATGTACAGTTTCCCATCGACGACTAGCGGTGCCCCACGCGAGACGGTGCCGTACTTGTACGTCCAAAGTCCTTTGCCCGTTTTGGCATCGAAGGCGTACAGTTCGCCCGCATCATCAGGGGCGTAGAGAATGCCATCGGCAATCGCAGGGGAAGCGAGGCCGAAGCGGATGCCTTGGCGCGTCGAACCGTTCGCGAGTTGAATCTTTTTCGTCTCCCACACGAGCTTGGGTAGCTTCGTTTTCGCATCGACAATCGAGGCGTCGAGGCAGACGATCTTGCCGATTGGGCCGCCACCGGGATTCTCTTCGCCGTGGGAGGCGTACACGAGGTTGCCATCGACGACGGGCGACGGATTCGCAACGCCTTCGCTGAAGCGATAGCTCCATATCCGTTCGCCGGTCCGCACCTTGAAAGCATGGGCATAACCGTCGCCGCCACTCGTGATTAAGGTACGTTGGCCGTTGATGACGGACACGACGGGGTTCGAGTAATACGTGCCGCGAATCGCGTAGGGCGACTCGGCCCACCAGACGACTTCGCCGGTGGTCGAATCGAACGCCACGAAGCGGTTGGCCGCACGCGCGTGATTGCCCCATGACGAGTTAATCATGCCGACAATCACGAGGCCGCTATCGTAGATCGGCGAGACGATACGCCCACCGTATCCCGTCACGCGGCCGAACTCTTCGGTCAGGTTCCGTAGCCACTTCACAGCACCGGTTTTCGCATCGAAACAGTAAACGTGGCCTTGGGTACCGTGGCAAAAAACGCTGCCCGCAACGGGGTCGATCGTGAGGCTCGTCCAACCGAGGCGGCTCGAAACGATGTCCGTATGGAAGACGTTGAACACCTTCTCCCAAACGAGTTCACCGGTCGTTTCGCTCATGCAAACGACGCGCTCGCCTTCGGTGAGGCCCGAGCCACTTGCGGTGATGAGGTACAGGTTGCCATTGTAAATCAACGGAGCTGAACGTCCGCCGATCGGCTTCTTCCAGATGAGATTGTCTTTGCCGACATCGCCGACGCCGAAGGTATCGGGCAGGCCAGTCTCCTTGGAGACGCCGTTCTGCTCTGGGCCGCGCCAGTGCAGCCAATCCCCCGCCAGCGTCGGGATTGCAGTCATGCCGAGTATCAGTACCGCCCAAGCTACACGTTGCTTCATCGTTGACTCCAGATGCAAGAGACTTTATCGCAAATCATGTTTGTACGAAGATCAGCCGTCTCGCCTTCATTTCGTGTCGCGGTAGCGTTCCCGGTTCGACGGCGATCACTTCGACGCGGAACAACAGCTCGTCCTGAATCGCCTTCGCCACCGCGTGCGACATCTGCGAACCATCGACGCCGGGCAACGGCTCGATTTCGATTCGCAGATCGGCGAGCGACCCCGAACGTTCGACCCGGAGCTGATATTCGACAACGCGATCGAAGCGACGGATGATCGATTCGATCGAACTCGGGAAAATGTTATTCCCGCGAACGTAGATCATGTCGTCGACGCGGCCGAGTATGCCACCCCGCAACACCGTTGTTGTACGACCCGGCTCCGGTGCCCGCACCAAATCGCCCGTGCGGTAACGAATCGCGGGCGAACCCCAACGCCCGAGGTTCGACACGACGAGCTCGCCAATTTCGCCTGCCGCCGTGGCGTTGTGGCTACCCGGTTCGATGACTTCGGTGAAGAACGCGGAGTCGTTGACCGTCAGCCCCGTGTCGTCGTCGCACGTTTGCACGGCCACGGGGCCGACCTCAGTCATGCCGTAGTGATCGTAGACTTTCGCGCCCCAACCGGCTTCGATTCGCGCGCGGGTCGAGGCAATTCCGCCACCGGGTTCCCCGGCCACGACGATCGTGCGAACCGGAGAGTTCGCGATGTCGATGCCTTCTTTCGCAGCGACTTCGATCAGGTGCATCGCGTACGTCGGCGTGGCGAACATCACCGTGACATTGTGTTCGAGTGCAAACCGCAACCGCGTCGTGCTCGACATCCCGCCACCGGGTAGGCACAAACCACCGTGCCGGGTTAGCGATTCATAGCCTGTCCAGAAACCGAGGAACGGGCCAAACGAAAACGGGAAGAACGCGACATCGCTTCGGGTGATGCCGATCTTTGGGAAGATCCAGTCCCAACAACTCAGCAACCACTTCCAGTCGCTCGGCGTATCGAGCCAGCGCAACGGCTTACCCGTCGTCGTGCCCGATGTCTGGTGCAGCCGTGCGTATTCGTGTCGTTCACAAGTCTGGTTCGTACCGTATGGCGGGGTCGTCAATTGGTCGTCGGCGAGTTCGGCTTTCGTCGTAAATGGCCAAGTCGAAATCGGGTCGGCAGGGTTCGTGGCCTGAAATTTCGTGACGTAAAAGCGATTCGTCTGCAGGATCGCGCGCAGTCCAGACCGCAACCGCGTTTCGGGAGTGTCAGTGGTCAATCGTGCAATGTCCAACCGGAAACTCCGAAGTCGAATGTCGCGTGCGGATACCAAAACCGAGGCGAAATCTTACAGCCGCTATAAGAACCGTGTCCATTCGAGGCTTATCGTGCCAGCAGCGCTAGCAAGGGTGTGCTATCTCACAGTCCGAATATTTCTCTCTTCAAAAGCAGGTGATCCCCGTGCAAGAGAGATTTTGTAGGGGCACCCTTTGTGGGTGCCTGGGATTAACCTACTAGTCTCAGGCATATGAACTGGCACTCACAAGGGATGCCCCTACATGAGAAAAGCGCAACTTCAAAATGCGTAAGCAAAGGGTGCGCATTCCATGTTCGAGTAACGGCATCAAGTTTCGCGTGGGTTTCCCTTGCTTGCGCAGCGGGCTGGCCGGAAAAGTTCGTGTCTCTAGGGCGTCTTGATATCGAAGCAGAACAGCAAATCGAAATCGCGAAGGTACAGCTTCCCGTTCGCGATGACGGGATGCGCCCAGACTGCGCCGTTCTTTTTGTCGGTCAGGGTGTTTTGCGGTAATTTCATGCGGGCGACTTCGCTCCACGCTTCTGGCGTCGCTTTGATTACGGCGAGTTCCGTGCCTTTGTTTTTCTCTTCGTAACAGAACAAGTGACCATCGGCAAACGTGACCGAACCCTTTCCGAGTTTGCTGCTCTTCCAGACCGGTTCATCGGTCGGGTTCTTGAACGCAAAGCACATCCAGCCGCCGGAATCGCTATGGCCGTAGATGTAGTCGCCAACCTGGATTACGCCACCGTGGTGGTTCTGGAACGTCTTGAATTTCGTGTAAACTTTGGTCGCTTGCACGCCGCCGTTGCCATCTGACGCCAATTTGTAGCACTCGCAACCCGCACCGTACCCTGCCGTGAAGAACGCATAGCCATCGGCCACGATCGGCGACGGGATCACTGCGGTGCTCCGGCCGATCTCGCCGGTGCGGAACATCAGTTTGCCATCTTTCGCACGCACGGCGAGTGCCGAAGACATCGTCTGCTGAACGTAGATTCGCACGCCATCGATATCGGTCGGCACGATCGACGAATACCCAGCAACGTCTTTGAATTCCGTGCAACTCCAGACCGTCTCGCCGGTTTTGGCGTTGAGCGCGATCAGCCCCGTTTTCTTGCCGGGCGTGCAGATGACATTCTCGCCATCGACGAGCACCGATTCGCTGTAGCCCCAGCTGGGAATTCCGCCGCCGAAATCTTTGACGAGGTTTTTGCTCCAGATTTTCGCGCCGTCTTTCGCACTGAAACAAACGATGTCACCCGTTGCTCCGAGGCAATAGACGTTATCACCGGCAACGGTCGGCGTCGCGCGCGGGCCGCCACCCCAACCGGCGTTGAAGTTGCCCGCAGCGGTATCGAGTGGCGTCGTCCAGACTGGCTTGCCATCGGCCGCGTTCAAACAGCGAATGAACTCGGCCGAACCAGGTTTATTGTCCTTGCCACCCAGCAGATACACGCGGTCCCCAACAACCGCAACCGAACCGTAGCCTGTGCCGACGTTGTTATTTTCCCAAACGACCTTTGGGCCAGCCTTCGGCCAGACCAGCGACAAGCCCGTTTCGCTCGACTTGCCATCGCGGTTGGGGCCACGCCACTGCGGCCAATCGCCCGAAGTCGTCGGTGCAGATGTTGTGAGAAGTCCAATTGTCAGCAGAAGCGCGGGGATCATGGACGATCCTTCGATGCGGTAGGATGTTCGCAGCCAGAGGTAACCGAATGATACGTGGGCATTCGCCAACGGGCTAGGTTTCGCTGCGCCGTCAATTTCCGTTTTGCAATCGCATCCGGGAATGATTACACTGAGCTCAGATTCTACATAATGTCGGAGTGCGATCATGATTGGTCTCGATGCCTGCGATGGTCCTTCGCGTCGCAGCTTCTTGCAAGCGGGCTTGCTCGCGCCACTCGGGCTGTCGATCGGCGGGGCGTTGGCTGCGAAGGAAACCGCGAAAGACACCGACACGAACTGCATCATGCTGATGCTCGTCGGTGGGCCGAGCCAACTCGACACATTCGACATGAAGCCGAACGCACCGGCGGAGGTTCGCGGCCCGTTCAAGCCGATCCCCACGAAGGCGTCAGGCGTGCAAATCAGCGAAATCTTCCCGCTTACGGCACAACATACCGACAAATTCTCCGTGCTGCGTTCGGTGTATCACACGGCCACCGCCGTCCACGACACTGGCTACCAGATGATGCAAACGGGGCGGTTGTTCACCGGCGGAATCGAACACCCGCACGTCGGTTGCACGCTCGGTTACCTCAAAGGTGGACGTGGCGAACTTCCCGCACACGTGCTGATTCCGAAGCCAATCGGCCGAACCGGCGGCAACCTGCCCCACGGTCACACCGCGGGTTACCTCGGGAAGATGCACGACCCGTTCATTCTGAATGCGGACCCTTCGACGCCGAACTTCAAAGTCCCGGATTTGCTGCCGCCGGAATATCTGTCGGCGAACCGTGCCGAACGCCGTCAGAAGCTGCGAGATGCGGTCGAATCGTCGATGAGCACGTTCGAGAACAGCGCCGCCGCCAAACAGATGGACGACAATTTCAAGCTCGCCTACAAGCTGATGTCGTCGGCCAAGGCACGGGATGCATTCGCGCTCGAAAAGGAACCGACGAAGGTTCGCGACCGTTACGGCCGCACGCGATTCGGGCAATCGTGCCTGATGGCACGGCGACTCATCGAAGCGGGTGTGCGGTTCGTTACCGTGAATATGTTCGAGACTGTTTTCGACGAACTCACGTGGGATATTCACGGCTCGAAGCCATTTACGGATATTACCGAGATGTCGAAGTTCATTGCGCCGAACTTCGATCAGGCGTATTCCGCGTTGCTCGAAGATTTGGCCGAACGCGGTTTGCTGAAGACGACGATGGTGACCGCGATGGGCGAGTTTGGCCGCACGCCGAAGATCAACCCCGCCGGTGGCCGCGACCACCACCCCGGTGTTTGGTCGATTCTGATGGGCGGCGGGCCGCTGAAGGGCGGGCAGGTCGTTGGCGAATCCGACGAACTCGGGTACGCCCCGAAGACGCGCCCGATCACCACCGGCGAAGTCGCGGCTACGATCATGCAGGGCCTCGGCCTGGATTACCACAAGGAACTCCCCGGCCCGCAGAACCGCCCGATCCCGATGGTCGATTACGGAATCAAACCGATCGCCGAGCTATTTTAACCCCCGATGCTTACCTCCCCACCGAACATGATGCACCGCTTTCTTCACGCCTTGCTCGTACCGCTAATGTTTGCCTCGTTCGCGGGTGCCGCTGAGGTTCCGAGCTTTCGTAATCAGATTATCCCGATTCTGACGAAAACCGGTTGCAATTCCGGCGCGTGCCACGGTGCACTCGCAGGTAAGGGCGGGTTGAAGCTCTCGCTACGCGGGTTCGATCCGGAGTCGGATCACTTCGTGCTGACGCGGCAAGCACTCGCGCGCCGAGTCGATTTAACGAATGCGGCGGATAGCTTGCTTTTGAAGAAAGTCACGCGCACGATGCCGCACGGTGGTGGGCGTCGCATTGAAGAAGACAGCACAAACTACACGCTGTTACTCGATTGGATTCGCGGCGGCGCGATGGGGCCACGCGAAGGCGAACCGGATTTGAAAAGCTTGGAATTAATGCCGAAATCGGCGATGGCCAAACCGAAAGATACTCTCCGCGTGACGGTGAAAGGCACTTACTCCGATGGCACCGTTCGCGATGTGACGGCATGGACGAAATTCGGTTCGAGCGAGGAACCGGTTGCTACGGTCGATGATGACGGCCAGGTGACAGTTGTGACCAGCGGCGAGGCGGCAATCACCGCAAACTTCGGCTCGCGCGTCGCCACGATGACCGTAACGGTGCCGTACACGAACGCCGTCGCCGACGAGGTTTACACAAAATCGCCACGCCGAAACTTCATCGACGAACACATCCTTCGCAAACTGCAATTGTTGAAGATCGCGCCATCGGGAACTTGTACCGACAGCGAATTTCTGCGACGTGCATACCTCGATAGTTGCGGGATTTTGCCGAAGCCCGAAGAACTACAGGCGTTCCTTGTAGATGCGCGAATCGACAAGCGCGAAAAGGTGATTGATGCCTTGCTCGTACGCCCGGAGTTCACCGATTACTGGGCGCACAAGTGGTCCGATCTGCTACTCGTTTCGTCGAAGAGACTGCCGCAACCGGCGGTGTGGGCGTTCTACCGTAAGGTGCGTCAAAGCGTCAGCGAGAACCAGCCGTGGGACACATTCGCGCGCGAAATCCTGACTGCATCCGGCAGCACGATCACCAACGGTGCGGCGGGGTATTTCGTCATCCACAAAGACGTCAGTGATCTCGTCGAATCGACGACCGTGACGTTCCTCGGCACATCGATCAACTGCTGCCGCTGCCACAATCACCCGCTCGAAAAGTGGACGCAGGACCAATATTGGTCGATGGCGAACCTGTTTGGCCGCGTCGGTTTGAAGAACGGCGAGAGGGCCGGCGAAGTCTACGTGCAAAGCCTACCGACCGGCGATGCGCTCCACTTGCGACGCGGAATCGCGATGCCGCCGACGCCACTCGATGGCAAGCCGATGGCGGCAGGCGTGGCAACGGATCGCCGCGAGGCGCTCGCCGATTGGATGACGGCGAAGGAGAATCCGTACTTCGCGAAGGCACTCATCAATCGCGTCTGGCGGAACTACATGGGGCGTGGCCTCGTGGAAGCCGAGGACGATTTGCGCGAAACGAATCCGCCGACGAACCGCGAATTGTTCGATGCACTCGCGAACGATTTCATCGGTCACAAGTACGACGTGAAACACCTGATGCGGACGATCCTCAACTCTGCCGCGTATCAGCGTTCCGCACAGCCATTGCCGACGAACGCCTCCGACGATCGCTTTTACTCGCGGTACCTGTTGCGAAGGCTGTCCGCTGAGGTGATTCTCGACGCCTACAGCGATGTCGCGAACGTGCCGACGCCGTTCAATGTGTTGTCGCTTGGTGCGTCGGGTGGCACGCAAAACAGCACGAACTACCCCGTCGGTACTCGCGCGATGCAACTGCCAGACTCGCAACTGGTGTCGCAGTTTCTCGATGCCTTCGGCCGCGCGGAACGTGGACAAACCTGCTCGTGCGAACGCACCTCGGACTCAAGCGTCAGCCAGGCATTGCACCTGAACAACGGGCAAACGCTCAACGACAAACTCCGCGACAAGACATCGCGAGTGAGCGTCTGGCTAGGCGACAAATCGACCAACGAAGAGATCGTGGGCCGCCTGTATCGCCTCGCTGTCAGCCGCGAACCGAGCGCCGCAGAGAAGGCGAAGTTACTGCCAATCCTCGCCGCCGCCAACAAGGATCCCGCCGCCCGCCGCGAAGCCGTCGAGGATTTATTCTGGGCGGTGCTGACGAGCCAGGAATTCCTGTTCAACCGCTAACTCTCTCTCCTTGCGAGTGAACGATGTTCGATTTGCGCACGTTGATTACTACCGCGACATTGTTGGTTTGCCTCAACATTACTTTTGCTGCGCCGCCTGCGGTTACGGCGCTCGCGTATCGTGCCGATGGCGCGATGCTGGCGGCGGGCACACATGGTAGTGTCGCGATCATCAATCCGAAAACGGGCGAGGCGATTACGAAGCTCGATGGCCAAACGGGCCGCGTAACGGCGGTCGCGTTCTCGAAGGACAATCGCCTTGCGGTCGCGTCGGGCACGCCGGGTGTCAGTGGCATTGTGCGGATCTACGATGCGGCAAATACACTTTCCGCGAAGCCGATCGCGGAGTTTACCGCACACAAGGACGCCATTTACGCGGTCGCGTTTTCACCCGATGCGAAACTCCTCGCAACGGCCGGTTACGACCGCACGATCAAGCTCTGGGACGCGGCAAAAACCGACGCACCGATACGCATTCTCACCGACCATAGCGATGCGGTTTACGCACTCGCGTTCCATCCCGATGGCAAACTGCTGGCATCGGGTGCGGCGGACCGTGCGGTGAAAGTGTGGGACGTGGCGAGCGGCAAACGCCTCTACACGTTAAGCGATCCGACCGATTGGGTGTATGCGGTGGCGTGGTCGCCCGACGGCAAAACCATCGTCGCAGGAGGCGTCGACAAGAGCCTGCGAACATGGACGGCCAACGCCGAAGGTGGCACTTTGCGGCAGGCCGTGTTCGCACACACGGGACCGGTGACCCACGTGCAATATCATCCTGACGGCCTCACGCTCTATTCGCTCGGCGACGATGCCGTGGTCAAGGCGTGGGACGCGCAGAAGATGGTCGAGCGCCGCACGTTCGCGAAGCAACCCGATAGCGTACTGAGCTTCCGGTTGCGTCCTGACGGCGCGCAAATCGCCATCGGTCGCTTCGATGGCGTCGGCCTGTTTCTCGACCCGAGCGACGACAAAAAGGTCGTACACTTCCTGCCCGCGAAACCGACGCAGATACCCAAGAAAATCGTCGACCGCTTCCCGGTCACATTGGAAAGTGGCATCACCGATTCCGCGAAATCAGCGATGAAAGTCACGCTGCCGACGACGATTGTCGGGAGCATCGATCGTGCGGGCGATGTCGATTTCTATCAATTCGAAGCCAAGGCGGGGCAGCAAGTCGCGGCGCAAGTCATCGGCACGAAGCTCGATTCGCAGCTGATGATCGTCGACGATACGGGCAAAGTCTTGTGCGAAGGTTTCGCTGGTTCGCTTGGCTTCACCGCCACGAAAGCGGGCATCTATTCGGTCGGCATTCGCGACAAGGAATTTCGCGGCGGCGCGGAGTTCACGTACCGCTTAAACCTCGGCGAAATCCCCGTGGTGACGAGCGTCTTCCCGCTCGGTGTGGCACGCGGAAAAGAAACCGACATCC
>JAYSYI010000255.1:0-5600 GCA_043727665.1 Limnoglobus sp.
ACGGACGCGGGGCTCGCCCACCTTGCCGGTATGACCGCGATGAAGTCGCTGACCCTGGACGTGACCAAGGTGACCGACGCCGGCCTGGTCCACCTTGAGAAGATGATCGGTCTGACCGCGTTGGAACTGGACCGCACCAGGGTGACGGATGCCGGTCTGGTACGCATCGGTCGATTCGCGAAGTTAGAACGGTTGAACTTGGCGGGGACTGCCGTCACCGATACTGGGCTGGTTCACCTACGCGGTTTGACGGGGCTGACGACGCTCAATCTGAACAAAACCGCAACTACCGACGCCGGACTGGCCCATTTTCAGAAGATGACCAAACTCACACGACTGGACCTCGGTAACACAAAAGTGACCGATGCCGGTCTGGACGTCGTGAAAATGTTCACTGACCTCGACGATCTGGGTCTTGGTTCGCTGTCCGTGACCGACGCTGGGCTGGCCAAGCTGCACGGATTGAAGAAGCTGAAATGGATCCATCTGTACGAAGCGAAGCAGGTCACCGCAGCTGGAGTGGCTGCGTTAACGAAAGCGATTCCAGGACTCAAGGTCAACCGCTGACCGCGTCAATTCCAGCGGAACCAACGCATGGCCAGTGTGAAGCTCACGACTCCCCATGCGGCGAGCGTTGCAGTGGGGACTGCCACTTCTGCGAAGCCGGCCCCTTCATTTGCGATGGCACGAAGCGCATCGATTAGCGCGGTTAACGGTAGTGCTTTGATGATCGGCTGCACGATTTGCGGGAAGCGATCCGACGCGAAGAACACGCCCGAAACGACGTACATCGGCAGCATCACCGCGTTCATCATGCCCGATACCGTCTCGATGGTTTTCGCCCGACACGCCAGCAGCAAACCGATGCCAGCGAAGGACATGCCACCGAGGAGAATCATCGCCATAAACGCGATCGGGTTGCCCTGGACTTTCACGCCGAACGCGAAGTAGGCAAAGGTAATCAGGAAGATCATCTCGATGGTCATGAACAACAACCGGCTCAACATCAGGCTGATCAGGAAGTCGCTTTTCCGCATCGGCGTGGCCAGGAATCGCTTTAGCAATTTGCGAACCCGCATATCGACGATCACGAAACCGATGCCGAACAGCCCGCCGCCCATCAGATTCAAGCCGATCAATCCGGGGATGAGAAAGTCGATGTAGCGTGCGCCGGGTTCCTCGATCGTGCTGAATTTGTGGACGGGTATCTCGGGGTGATCGGTGCGAATGAGCGCAACTTCGACCGCCCCCAATGCGAGAACGCTTTCGGGCCGATTCGGTTCTGAAAGATACTCCGGAATGGGCGTAGAACTGCCATCGACCGACACCGGAGTGACAACGAGATCGGTCTTCGCGGTCCGGAATCGCTTCTGGCACGTATCGCGGTCGAACAGCATCACTTCGAGTTTTTTGTCCGTGGCGAGGCGAAGTCTACACGCCTCCGCGAGCGCCGCACCGCCGTAACCATCGTTGACGATATCGATGCGAATTCGCTCGACGGGTCGTTCGCGAAATGCGACGCCGAGCGCCACGGCGAGAATGAGCGGAAAGCCGTAGACCCAGAATACGGCAGCCGGTTCGCGGTAAAATTCGCGGAACCGCGCGAGCGTGAGTTGCAAGAGAGCAGCGTAGCGATTCATAATTGTGCGTCTCCGTCGCGAAGGTGACGGCCGGTGAGTGTGACGAAGACATCTTCGAGTGTGGCCGAGCGCGTCGTCAGTTTGGCGAGACGAACCGGGATGCTACGCAAGTGGTCCATCAGTACGGGAATCGTGACGTGCGGTTCGGATAATGTCAGCACGAATTCCCCCGCTTGCTCGATCGCGTTCGACACCGATGGCAGTCGCTTCAACGACTCTAAATTGAGTTTCGCACGATCCGCTTCTTGCACCGCAAACTCAAGAACGTGCTCGCCGCCGAGGCGATTGATCAACTCCGCCGGCGTACCGAGCGAAATGACTTTGCCCTGATCGATCACCGCAACGCGGTCGCACAATCGCTCGGCTTCGTCCATATAGTGCGTCGTCAACACGACGGTGCGGCCGGTGTTTTTGAACTCGCGAATCACGTCCCAAAGTTGTCGCCGCGATTGCGGGTCGAGGCCCGTCGTCGGCTCGTCGAGGAACAATAATTCCGGCTCGCCGACGAGCGCACACGCCACCGCCAAGCGTTGACGCTGCCCGCCGGATAACTTCACCACGTAACTATTCGCCTTCTCTTCCAGCGAAACCGCAGCAATCGCGGCATCCGGCGTGCGGCCACTCGGGTAAAACGAGCGAAACAGCACGACCGTTTCGCGAACGGTCAATTTGTCCGCGAGTTTCGTTTCTTGCAACGAGATGCCGATCCGCGAACGAATTGCCGTCGCATCGGTTTTCCACTTCATTCCGAGAACTTCGACATCGCCTGAAGTCGCATCGAGTAGCCCTTCGACGATCTCGAGCGTCGTTGTTTTCCCCGCGCCATTCGGCCCGAGTAACCCGAAACATTCGCCGACTGCTACATCGATATCTAAGCCCCGCACCGCTTCGACCGGTGGCTTTCCCGGATAGGTTTTGATCAAGTCCCGACAGCGTATCGCCAGTGTCATGGGTCGTTCCGTGAGTCGCATTTTCGTCTCATATAGATTAGGGTTCCTGGAAGGAATCGCATCGTGTTTCGTTCGAGCAATTCGTATGTCAGAAACGTCACGGATTTTTTGATCGCCCTTCAGGAACACGATATGCTTCGATCGGGACTGATCGTAATTTTGTTGATGACCGCGCTCTCTTGGCCAAGTTTGTCGATGCCGTTTCGTGGCGACGAGGCGATTTTCACCATCATGGCACGCGAGTGGAGCCAAGGTGCCATGCTCTACCGCGATTACTGGGATATCACGAACCCAGGAATCTTCTGCTTTTATCGCTGTGGGGGCACTCTCTTCGGGTTCAACGAGGAGGGCATTCGAGTTTTCGAGTGGTTGTACATCACATCGTTCATCTTCGTATTTTCGGCTCGAGTTCGAACTCGATACTCGCTTGCCGATTGGCCTCTGATGCCCACTGTGCTGATCGGCGGTGCATACTATTTTGCCGGGTATTCGAGTACGTCGCACCTCTCAAAAACGGAAGGTTTGGCCGCGTTCCCACTCGTTTTAGCAATGTGGCTGACGTTCGAACCGTCTCGGAGCGGTGACCGGCGACATTGGCTCGTCGTGGCCGGGGTCGCTGGTGGCGTGGTCGTGCTTTTCAAATTGTTGTTCGGAGTCTGTTTGATCGCATGTTGGGGTGTTTGGCTATATCGTGAGATTCGAAACCGCGGCTGGAAAGCAGCGACAATCTCTGCGTTGACTCTCGTAGTCGGCGTGTTGCTTGTCATCGCTCCTACGGTCGCATACTTCGCAGCACACGGAATGTTTGACACGCTCGTACGGACTCTTTTCGTATTTCCACGACAATTCCTCGATGAAGGTGAGCGAGCCAGCCCGCAGAGATTGGCGATATCCGTTCGTTGGTTTCTCGAACAGTACAGCCCCGTTCTCGCGCTCGCGATCCTGGGTATCGCCACAGCATTGCGAAACAGAAACGACCGCATACTAAATGGTTTCCTGTTGCTGTTCGTCGCGTCGACTAGTGTGATTTTGCTACAGAGTTTATCGTGGTGGTCGTATCATTTCATGCTGCTGGGCGGTATCAGTAGCGTCACGGCAGCATACGGTTGGCCCGCGATATGCGAAGAGGTACGGAATCGAATTCGCTCTGGTATTACGAGAGGCGAACGAGTGACGATCGTGATAATCGCGATCGCACTTTGCTTACCGGCGCTAACGAGTGGTGCGTATCCGATTTTGCAATTGACGAGCCATCGCTTCGGGCTGACAGCGGCAGATCGGGAAGCCTGTCGCGATGACATCGGTCAGGCTTATCGAGAAGCAAAAATCGAAGCGGCATGGGTGTGCCAACCGAATCGTCTACCCGGGCCTATTTACGTATGCGGAGACCCACTGATTTACTGGTTCGCAGATCGCCGGCCCGCCGTGCCAATCAGCGGATGGTCGCTTGAAATGTATCCGCGAGTCGTTCGCAATGAACTCGTCGATAGTATTCAACAGCAACGTCCCGTTTACATTTTCCTGTCGTGCGGATCGCAAGGTTACGAGTCGCTGATTCACGAGAAGTACCCCGAACTCGCGTTGATACTCGAAACCCAATACAAGTTATCTCAAGTACGGCCGACCGGTAAATGGTACACGTTACGGGCACGATAATTATTTGAATTTAAGACTGTCCGTTCTCCCCCGACTGTATCGGCCGGACGTCGACGGAGACGGTGATCGTGTGGGCACCGCCGCCGAGGATGACGCCTTTTACGGGACTGACATCGTCGTAATCGCGGCCGCGAGCGACGATGATGTGCCGGTCGCTGGGGATTTGGTCATTGGTCGGGTCGATATCGATCCAGCCGATTTCTCCGCAAAATACCGACACCCATGCATGGGTCGCATCGGCCCCGATGAGCCGTGCGCGACCCGGTGGCGGCACCGTGGACAGATAGCCGCTGACGTACTTCGCGGGCAGGCCCAACGAGCGCAAACAAGAAATTTCAAAGTGGGCGAAATCCTGGCAGACACCGCGCCGGTTCTCGAACACTTCCCAAACGGGCGTGGCCACGGTCGTGGCGCGGGGGTCGTAAACGAAGTCGCCGTGGATGCGCCGCGTCAGGTCGAGTGACGCTTCCAGAATCGGCCGCCCCGGCGTGAACGAACGGGCCGCGTAGTCTGCGAATTCGCTTCGCTGGTAGGCCGCGCGCGAGTCGAACGCGAATTGGTACGCATTCAACCAGTCGGGCGAAAGGTCGCCACTCAGGCGGTCGCGGACGTGTTCCCATGCGGGTGTCGGTTGATTCGAACCGTACGGTGCGTGGCCGACCGTGACGAGGTGGTGTGCCGTCACTTTCAGTTCGCGGTGCGGTTCTTGTACCGTGAAGTAGGTCGCGATGTTGCCGAAATAATCGAGCCGATCCACGGTAACCGCCGGTTCTGGATCGACGCGAATCTCCGACGATTCGCACGATTGTCTGTCGTCAACGCACGGCGTCAGGTGCGCGATGTTTTGGCAAAGCGACACGGCTTCGACGTACTCGTACTTCGTGACGTGCTGAATGCGGTAAGTCATCATGGTTTGCGTGCGGTGTTGAATTGCAAGTAATCACCCGCGAGGTGTCGCGACGTTTGTAGGTGGCTGAGGTACTTCAGCGTGATCGTATCTGACAATATCGGCAAGTCGGTTTTCAGTTGTTCGAGTAGTGCCACGAGTGCCGGTCGGGACCGTTGATGCACTTTTGCAAGTTTACCGACGTCGGCGAGTTGCACCGCCGAGAACGCCGTGAGCGCGAGACGCTGATCGATGCCGCGACTGCCAACCGGTGTCGGGCGTGGCAAGCGATCGACGTCTTCGACGATCGCGGAAAGCTGTGTGGCGAGCGAACGCGGGTTCGTTTCATCGCATACCAGCAAGTCCAAAACGCCTTCGACGCGTAAGCTGCCGAGGTAGCGACGGCGGTATGTCATGCCACTGTCAGCGACTTCGAGTACCGCATCGAGAACCGGCCCTTCTTGCGGC
>JAYSYI010000256.1:0-1760 GCA_043727665.1 Limnoglobus sp.
AAAGGGGAAGTGCATGTGCGAACCCGTTGCCCGCTTCAGTCGTTCGCCCGAATCGTGGCACCCGCAATCGTGAACAGGTAGTCTTCGGGGTCGGTGCGATTGAGCTTCAAGGTGCCGACGATCTTGATCGACGTCGTGCCGATCTGCGTCGATTTTCCGGCGGCGAGTTGCACGCGAACGATGCCCGCGGGTTCGGGGAGTTCGCAGAACCAACACCCGACGGGAAACTCCGTGAACAGGAATTCGGTCACGTCGCCATCGCCACTGCGGTTCCGCACGAAGCCGACGATGGCGACGCGCTGCCCATCGAGTTCCTGCACGAATTTCAGGTATTTCGGCGGAAATTTCTTGCCGATCTGCGTCTCGGCGAGCGCCGGCCACGGCAGTTCCGTCGTGCCGTCGCGCTGAATCGTCGGCAGTTTCGTTTCGTCGAATTGCCGCACCAATGCGCGCGGCGAACGGAAGGTCAACGTGCCTTCGTGAGTCTCGGCTTCGGATGCGGTTTTGTACGTCTGCCGATTCCGGCGCAGCACGTCGGACTTCATCGCGAACTCGGTCACGCAGCCATCGAGGATGTTCGCTGCCATACGGGTGTCACCGCTCGCGAATGCGGCTTCGCCCAACTGCCAAAGCAAACGGCCATCGCCGGGTAACCAGAGCGCGAGTTGCTGCATCACTGACACCGTATCGTCAGTCGGTTTGCCAACGAAAATCGCATCGAATGCAGTCGAACCTTTCGGTTCGTTTTGACGCAAGCGCACGAGGTTCCGGTGCGCCACTTCGAACGGTTTCGCGCGTGGCGGGGCAAGCCGCACGGCATCGTCGAGCGCCGCCGCGGCTTGTTCGAGATCGCCCGCCAGTTGCCATGCCGTACCGAGGTTGGCCGCGAGGCGGAAGTGCTCCGGATTCGCACGCACGGCCGGTCGCAAGATCGCAATCGCCTTATCTGCAAGTCCGAAACGCACGGAGAGTGCCCCGAGGTCCGCACTTTCGTCGGCGGTGAGTACGCGGGTGCGGCCTATGGATTCGAGTTTCAGCCGCGCATCGGCGTAAGTATCGTGGAGCGGGCTGGCCGGTTGCGACGCGGCCAACAATCTCAGCGAACGATGGTCGAGCAAGAAGCCTCGCCACTTCGCTGGTAACGGGTTCTGCACTTCGCCCGAATAGTGCAGCCCCGCCATCGCCGTTGGGGCGAGCATTCCAAACGCAATCAGCAACGCGAGAGGTTTCATTCGTTCACCCGTTCGAGCACATAAAGCGTGCCGGGGCTGTCGAGCCACCACTCCATGACCGACGGTTCGCGGACTCGCAGGTGCGTCGCTTCGTCGATGCGGATCGTCTCGTTGTTTTCGAATGACAGCCCGGTGTCACGCAAGTATCCGAGCACCCCGGCGAACAGGTGAAACGTCGTCTGGCCTTCGTCGTGGCCCGCAGCGAAATACGCGAGATCCGGCAAGCCGTAGCGGTGGCTGGCAAAGGTCCGCATCCACAAGCCGGGCACATCGGTCAGTTCCATTTTCACGAACCCGGCGTACAGGTACGGCAGCGGCAACGCCCGCAACGTTTGCAGCATATCTTCGCCCGCTTCTTCCGGTTGCAGCGCGAAACTCGGCACGGCGGCGCGGGCGTCTTCGTTCAGCGTGACCATCGCACCGAAGTGAGCGAGCGAACCCGCCACGGCGGCCACCGCAACGATCTGCTCCAACGGCACATCATTCGTGCCCGCATAATAGAGCAACACATGCGCCTGATGGCGTCGC
>JAYSYI010000257.1:0-5570 GCA_043727665.1 Limnoglobus sp.
GGCGCAAACATGAGCCGAATCCTCGTTCGACTGACACGAGATAGAAAAACCGGATCGGTACCCGAGTCAGAACGACAGGATTTTGCAAAACGGTGCAACCGAGCATGTAAATCTGACTACCGCTACCCATAATCGCGGTAGAAGAAACGGAGTGAAGGCACCAACGAGATGCCTGGCGGGTACGTAAATGCTGATATCAGAGCGATTTGAGAGAGTACCGCAAAGATTGTTTCGGAAGTGAAAGTTTCGGCTTTGGAAATGCTCTAGCTGAGATGGGTTTCGAGACTCTTAACGAAGTGTGATGCCGAAACCAACGGTATGGAAACGAGTTGTATCGATTCCGATTAAAATCTCGAAGTCGCCGACTCGAATAACATCACATAACGTCTGATTGAGTAAGAATCAACCCCGCTTCGAAATCCGTTCGTGCGAACCACACCGGTAAGACTGAATCGAAACGGTTGTATAGTTCAACGAGAACACGAATCCGAGCGAGAAGCGCAACGGACATTAGACGGCGAGTTGGAGGGATACCACATGACCTACGCATACCAGTATACGGCGATCAAGGAACTGATGCAGCAGATCTGTTTAGCTACGCTCGCAAAACGACGCGAACAGCTCAACAATGCCGAGCGCCTGCAATCCGAAATCGTTTCGAACAAACAGTACCCGTACTCGTTTATTTGCTTCCGCTTGACCGATTACCGGACCGATGCTTATCCCGAACTGCTGATCGTCGGCGAAGCCCTGAAGCACGAGCTGTCTTTGCTCATGATTCAAGTCGAACGCTCGATTCCACCGCAACCGATTGAATCGCTGTGCGAAGAAGCCCTGACGCTCGACGCGATCAGCAAAGAATTCAACGTCTCGACGAAAACGATTGGCCGCTGGCGTTTGCGTGGCCTCGTGGCGCGCCGCGTGAAATCGAACGGGCGTAGCCTGTTGGTGTTTCCACGTGCGTCGGTCACCCGATTTGCCGCTTCGCACAAAGACCGCGTCGCCAAGAGTAGCAAGTTTTGCCACCTGAGCGATTCGGAAAAAGAATCGATCATCCTGCAAGCACGAACCTTCGCGTCGATTGGCGAAAGCCTGACCGACGTAAGTAAAAAGATCGCGGCCGACATCCATCGCTCTGCCGAGACGGTGCGGTACACGATCAAGAACTTCGACCGGGATCACCCGACCGAAGCGCTCTACCCAATGCGACAAGGACCATTAAACGAAACCGCTAAAGAGCAGATTTTCAACTCCAAACTGGAGGGGGCTTCTGTGGAAACGATTGCCAAACAGTTCGGCCGTACCCGATCGAGCGTCTACCGCGTCGCAAACGAAGTGCGCGTGGAACGACTGCTCAATACGCCGGTCGACTACATGCATAATGCCGAGTTCGACGACCCGAAGAACGACGCCATAATCCTCGGGCCAATGCCCGACGAAGTGGCGTTCTTCGAGAAGATCCAGTCGATGCGGCCGCCGAAAGACGTCGATCCGCAGATGGCGTATCTCTACGAGAAGCCACTGCTGACCCGCGAACAGGAAGCGCACCTGTTCCGCAAAATGAACTACCGCAAGCACAAGCTGCACAAGCTCCGCGAGAAGCTCGAACCCGCACGGGCACGCGTCCAAGACATCCGTGCGATGAACGAACTCACCGAAGACGTGAAAGCGGTGCGCGACTTGCTCATCGAGTGCAACCAGCGCTTGGTTCACTCGCTGGCAACTAAGCATATGCAGAGCAACCAGTCGCTCGACGAACTGAAATCCGATGCGAACGTATCGATCATGCGAGCCGTCGAGAAGTTCGATTACAGTCGTGGCAACAAGTTTAGCACCTACGCCACGTGGGCGGTGATGAAAAACTTCGCACGAAGCATCCCGGACGAAAACACCCGCCGTACGCGATACGTGACTGGTGCAGACGAACTGTTCGACGCGAAGGCGTATGCCCGAACCGACGAGCAAGAGATCGTGGCCTTGGCGGATGCCGCCCGGAACCGCGTGAACATGCTACTCGAACACCTCGACCCCCGAACGCGCGAGGTGATTCGGATGCGAACCGGACTGGCGGGTGGCGAAGAGATGACGCTCGAACAGATCGGCCAGCACTTCGGCATCACGAAGGAGCGCGTGCGACAGATTAACGTCCGCGGTATGAAGCAACTCCGAGAGTGGGCGGCACAGGAAAAAGTCGAACTGCCATAATCTTCATGCAAGATTCACAAATGCACCTCGCCCGAACGGCGAGGTGCTTTCGTTCGTAATCCTCAGTAATTTCAGCGGTTTCTTTCACAAATTTCTCAGGACTGGCTCAGCACCTTCTCACGTTTGAAGTGTTAGATTATCCGCGTACTAAATGCGGTGTATGTTTTGCAAATGGGGTTCGATTGACATGAGCAACGATCCGTTCGACAGCCTGATTTTTAGTGTCATTGTCGGTGGCAGCCTGCTTGTCTACGGATTGGCCACATTGCTTGCGAAACGCTTGACCATCCACGGCCGCATCGCATTAGCAGCGATCATTGCAACAGGCGCGGGCGGGATCGCCGTTGGCAGTCAGCAAAATGGAATCCTGTGCGGTGCGCTCGTCGGATGCATATTGCTGTTCCCGATCTTGTCGGATCGCGTTTGGCTCGGGAGCCTCTTACGGATCGTTGGCGGTTTTATGAAAAGCGCGACGGCACGCTGGGTGTTGCCACTCGCGTGCGGAGTCATTGTTTGCGTGGGTTCGATACTCCAATATGATCGCAAGCAGACCGAGGCCAACGATCGCGATTTGAAGTCGATGGAACGTCTCACAGGAACGCCGGATCTGGTGAATGCAGAGGAGCGATACCTCTTGACGGACGCGGGCACGCGGATCGAAGTTCAGATACCCGTCGATACGCAGGAACTGAACGGGATTGAGGAACGCGACTTGCTCCAGGATATGCACGTTTCGATGCTCATTATCCAGCATGAAGCCGCGAGCGACGACTCGAACTGCCACGGTTGGATATTCACGGGTGGGAAATACTGGGTGCTCGGTAAATCGGTCGATACGATTCTGGAACAGAACCACTACGAGCCAACGAAGTCACCGAAGCCGGGTGATCTCGTGATTTACCGCAACGATGCAAAAGTCGCGCACACGGCAATCGTTCGCTACGTGACCGAAGGGATGCCGGTGTTAGTCGAAGGGAAATGGGGCGCTCTCGGCGTCTATTTGCACGCGGTCGAAGAGTCTTGTTACGGCCGCAATTACATGTTTTATCGCAGCCTGCGTAAAGGCCATCAACTCAACGAAGCGCCCACACCCGTACTAACCCACTCGTAGCCCGGCTGCGGCCAGAATCTCTTTCAACTTCTGTTTTTTCTCGCTGCTCAAAGGCGAGATCGGTCGGCGATTCGGGCCGGCGGATCGTCCGAGTAGGGCCATCGCTTCCTTGATCGCACCGTTGCCGGTACCGAGCGACATCGCCAATCGGATCGGGTGCAAAGTCGCTTGTTGCGTCTGTGCAGCAGCAAAATCCCTTCTGATGAACGATTCGTAAATCCCCACACACAACTCGGGCGCGATGTTGCAAGAAGCAGGTATCGCGCCTTTCGCTCCGAACATCAACGCGGCAGCAATCAGCGTATCGCGGCCATTCAGTACGCTGAACGTGGCGGGCACGCGCCGGATGATTTCGATCGTATTCTGCAAGTCGCCGGACGAGTCTTTGATGCCGATGATATTAGGAATCTCCGCCAGCTTCGCCACTGTGTCCGGTTCGATACTCAGCCCGCCGCAGGTGGCAGGATTGTTGTAAAGCACGACCGCTAAACTCGTGCTTTCTGCAACTGCCCGGAAGTGATCGACGAGTTCGCTTTGCGTCGGTTTGATGAAGTACGGCGTAATGACCGAAACGCCACTGGCCCCTTCCTTCTCCGCCATTTTCGTGAGGCGAGTCACTTCCCGCGTCGACTCGGCACCGGTCCCTACGTACACGGGCAACCTGCCCGCAACGTGCGCGATCGCTGTGGCAACCACGACTTGCTTTTCGCGTTCGTCGAGTGAGTAAAACTCACCTGTGGTGCCGAGGACGAAGATGCCGTTAACGCGATGCGAAATCATGCAATCGATGTGCGCACAAAGCCCCTGCAAGTCGAGCGATTCGTCCGCGAGGAACGGCGTGACCACGGGCGGGATGATGCCTTGGAGTGGCATGAATCGTTCCTCGTAAAGGGTGATTAGCTGCGCAACTGCTTCGGGATCTCGCCGCTATAGCTCGCCCACAAGGCATCCATCGGGTGCGCACACCAGACGTCCGGGGCGACGTTCTTCATGTGCTTCGTGATCTGCATCAGGCAGCCGACGTTGGCGATCAGCACGGCTTTCGCGCCGGTGGCCACGATGTTCGCGGCCTTGCGGTCGCCGAGTTTCTCGGCCATTTCGGGCTGCGTGAGGTTGTAGCTACCGGCGGCCCCGCAACAGAGTTCGCTTTCGGGTAACGGCACCAAGTTGATACCGGGAATCATTTCGAGCAAGCTACGCGGCTGTTTGAAAATCTGCTGTGCGTGTCGAAGGTGGCAAGCGTCGTGGTACGTGGCCGTAATCGGCAGCGGGTGCGTCGGCGCGATCGGCCCGAGTTCGTAGAGGAACTCGTGAATGTCGCGCACCTTCGCGTTGAACTTCGCGGCGGCCTCTGCGGCAGGGTGATCGTGCATCATGTGCGCGTAATCTTTGAGCATCGCGCCGCAACCGGCCGCGTTCGTGATGATCGCATCGAGGTCGTTCGGAATCTCGTCCGTGAAGCCGAAGACTTCGCAGTTTTTCGCCGCAAGTTCCCGCGCTTCGGGTTCGCGGGCGCTGTGGTAGTGCAGCGCACCACAACACTGTTGGGCACGCGGGATCCAGACTTCGACGCCGTTCTTCTGGAGCACGCGGGCCGTGCTCATTTGCGTTTCCGGGTAGATCGCGTCGGCGACGCAACCGAGGAACAAGCCGACCTTCGCACGCTTTTTCCCCTCGGCAGGCAGGATTTCCGGGAACGAACCGTAGTGGGCTTGCAGGTTCGGCAGCATCGCCTTCATCGTGCGAAACGACTTCGGCAACAACTTCGAGAAACCGAGTTTCTCGATGGCCCAATCGACGCCGGTCCATTGCAGCAACCGCGCGGGTGCCAGTGCGAGCCGGGTGCGGAACCGCGACGGGAAGATCTTGAACAACATGAAGCGTTGGATCGCGTTCAGACCCTTCGCATGGCGACCCGGTTCGAGTTCCTCCATGTGCGCCCGGAACGGCTCGATGAGTTTGCCGTACTGCACGCCCGATGGGCATGCCGTCTCGCAGGCCCGGCAATTCAGGCACAAATCGAGGTGGCCCTTCACATCCTGATCGAGTTCGAGATCGCCATCGATCACCTGCCGCATGAGGTAGATCCGACCGCGTGGCGAATCGGCTTCGTTGCCCGTTTCGACGTACGTGGGGCACGACGCGGTGCAGAGGCCGCAGTGCACGCAGTCGAGTATTAGCTCGTAATCGAGCTTCGGCCCGATCACGTTGAGTTCGGTTTTGGTTGCCATGTCTATGTGTCAGTAAGGCAGGT
>JAYSYI010000258.1:0-5565 GCA_043727665.1 Limnoglobus sp.
TACAACTCGAACGGCCCGGCTCGTTTCGGGTGATCGATGTGCCCGAACCACCGACACCGGAGGCGGGTGATGCCGTCGTTCGCGTTCACCGTGTCGGGATTTGCGGCACCGACTATTCGGGTTACCTCGGCAAGATGCCGTTCTTCAGTTACCCGCGAATTCCTGGCCACGAACTCGGCGTCGAAGTCGTTGCCGTCGGCCCCAGTGTGACGAACGTCAAACCTGGCGACCGTTGCAGTATCGAGCCTTACATCAACTGCCAGCATTGTTATTCGTGCGTTCGCGGCCACACGAACTGCTGCATGAACCATCAAACGCTCGGAGTACACTGCGACGGCGGATTGCAACGTCTGTTCGCGATTCCCGCACGCAAACTTCACGTATCTCACACACTCAGCTACGACCAACTCGCGCTCGTCGAGACGCTCGGAATCGGTTGCCATGCGATCAATCGCGGTAACGCGAAACCCGGCGAACACATCCTCATTATCGGCGCAGGGCCGATCGGCCTCAGCGCCGTCGAGTTCGCGAAATTGACCGGCGCGAAAACCATCGTGATGGACATCAACGCGCAACGCCTCCAGTTCGTTCGCGAAACGATGGGCGTGCCCGATACGATTCTCGTCACCGGCGATGGCAGCGAATTGAAGCAGATCGAAGAGATCACGGGCGGGAACTTTGCGGATGTCGTCATTGATGCCACGGGTAGCAACAAGTCGATGGCGAACGCTTACAATTTTGTCGCCTTCGCGGGCCGAATGATCTTCGTCGGCATCACGAGCCAGGAGATCGCATTCACGCAACCACTGATGCACCGCCGCGAAATGACCTTCCTCGCAAGCCGAAATGCGCTCTCCGCCGACTTCACGCGTATCATTCGCCTCATCGAAGAGGGCACCATTAACACGAAGCCGTGGATTACGCACCAGAGCGATTTCGACGCAATGATCGACGTATTTCCAACCTGGATGAAACCTGAATCGGGTGTGATTAAAGCCGTCGTTTCCATCGACTGAGGAGCATCTCATGAAGTCCGCCGTCACCGTGAGTTTGGTTCCCGAAGCGAAGAGCGGCCCGTTCGTATTTTCGGACGATCTGGCGACCGCGTGCAAAACCGCGAAAGAACTCGGCTTCGATGCCATCGAGTTATTCGCCCCCGGCCCCGATACGACACCCGATATCCAAACGATACTCAGCGACAACGGCCTGTCACTCGCCGCCGTCGGCACCGGTGCGGGCTGGGTGAAACATGGGCTGACGCTCTCCGACGAAGACGCCAGCGTCCGGCGAAAGGCGTTCGATTTCGTGAAATCGATGATCGAGTTCGGTGCCAAACATCACGCCCCGGCCATCATCGGCTCGATGCAAGGGCGATGGGGTATGGGCAATAGCCGCGATGCCGCAACGGGGCAACTCGTGTGGGCATTACAAACGCTCGGCGAGTATGCGGGCCGATGTGGCACGAAGCTCATTTACGAACCGCTGAACCGCTACGAAACGAACTTTTGCAACCGCCTCGAACAAGGCATCGATCTGCTGAAAATGGCGAACGAACCGCACGTGATGTTACTCGCGGATCTGTTTCACATGAGCATCGAGGAAGTCGATATCGCAAAGGCAATCGAATCGACCGGTGGCAAGATCGGCCACGTTCACTTCGCCGACTCGAACCGTCGCCCTGCCGGTGGTGGCCACACGAACTTCAAACGAATCGCGTCCGCACTGGAGAAGATCGGCTACGCCGGGTACATCTCCGCCGAGGCCTTTCCGTACCCCGACAGCCTCAGCGCCGCGACCGCCACAATCGCGGCGTATCGGAAGTTCTTTACGGCAACAACTCCGAAACCGGAATGAGTACCGTCTGCCCATCGAGATCGAGCGGCACCGCGGTACCTGCCACGAAATCGTTCCGGGTTTGGTACGTTGCCGATTGCGGATCGGTGTAGACTTCGATCTGATTTTCGACGAGGTTGACGATCCAGTAAACCGGTATCCCGGCGGTGGCATAGATTCGCAATTTGTCGCGGCGATCGAATTGCAACGTCGATTCGGAGACTTCGATCGCGATGCCAAAGTCACTGACATCCGGATGTCGCAAATCGTACGTGGTGTCGTCCCCGCGAACGATTACCGCATCGGGTTCGGGTTCACTTTCGTTCAGCGAAATGGGTAACTGAGAACGCAGAAACCAACCATCGGGCAGGCGACGTGGCAGACGCGATGCGAGACGAGAGACGCCGCTAGAATGGGCCGGGTTTTGTGGCATTTTGTTGACCAAATACCCTTCGAGCAGTTCGATCGCTTCCCCTTCGAAAAGCACGCCCGTGCGAATCATTTTGTGATACTGTTCGACCGTGAATTTCCGAAACCCCGCAAGTGGCTGAATCGGCATGGGTGTCGGTGGCATCGTCGCGTTCATGCTCGGCTCCCTTGCTGCAACTCTCAACTACGGTAATAGATCGACTACCGGAATCATAGCCACTGTTTGTCCATCGAGAACGAGCGGGAGGCTCTGTCCGGGCAGAAAGTCTCTACGAGTTGCGTAGGTGGGCGTAGCCGAATCGGGTTGCGGATCGGTGTAAACTTCGACTTGGAAATCGACGAGATTGACGATCCAGTAGGTTCCAATGTTGTCGCGGGAATACACCCGGACTTTATCCGAACGATCCGAATCGAGCGTCGAGTCTGCGACTTCGATCGCGAGGCCAACATCCAACGCAACGGGGTGACGCTGAAGATAACTTCGGTGATCGCCACGCACGATTGCGAAATCGGGTTCGGGTTCGCTGGTCGAGGCACGAAATGGGAGTTGAACCCGGACATTCCAGCCAGCGATTTGCAACTGGAGGAGTGCCGCCTGAACGACCGCAATCGTCCCGGCATGCGGTGCATTTTGCCCCATTTTGTTTACTAGATAGCCTTCGAGAAGTTCGAGGTTATCGTCCTCAGTGACGATTCCCGCAGAGATGAGTCGTTCGTATTCATCGACGGTGAATTTGCGAAAGCCAGCAGTCATGGCGCGAAGCGGGAACTGAATTGCGACAGCAGACATGAGCGCCTCCGTTTTCGTCAGGGAAGACCGCCACCCTTTGCAGGATGGCGGACTTTTACACGTCTCCGCACACTACTTGCCGAGTACCGCTTGGGCGGCGGCGAGGCGTGCGACGGGCACGCGGAACGGCGAGCAGCTCACGTAATCGAGGCCGATGTTGTGGCAGAAGATCACGCTGGCGGGGTCGCCGCCGTGTTCGCCACAGATGCCGATCTTCAGTTTCGGACGGGTCTTACGACCGCGTTCGACGCCCATCTTCATCAGTTCGCCGACGCCATCTTGATCGATGGTTGCGAACGGGTCGGCGGCCAGAACGTCGGCTCGCTTCGGGTCGGTGTACGCCGAGATGAACGGGCCGTAATCGTCGCGGCTGACGCCCAACGCGGTCTGCGTCAAGTCGTTCGTCCCGAAGCTGAAGAACTCGGCCGATTGCGCGATCTCGGCGGCGGCCACGCAGGCGCGTGGCAGTTCGATCATCGTGCCGACCATGTACTCGACCGTCACGCCGGTTTCCGCGAAGACTTTCGTCGCCATTTCGCGAACGATCTTCTCCTGGTTATCGAGTTCTTTCTTGAACCCGACGAGCGGAATCATCACTTCGGGGTAGACCTTGATCCCGGCCTTCTGGCACTCGACGGCGGCTTCGAAAATCGCTCGCGACTGCATCGCGGTGATTTCCGGATAGACGATACCGAGGCGACAACCGCGGTGGCCGAGCATCGGGTTCGATTCGTGCAACTCACTCACGCGGCGAGCCACGTCTTCGATCTTCTTGCCGAGGATCTTTGCCATCTCGGCTTGTCCCGCTTCGTTCTGCGGCAGGAACTCGTGCAGCGGCGGGTCGAGCAAGCGAATGGTCACGGGCAGCCCCGCCATCGCCGTGAACAGGCCAGCGAAATCCTTGCGTTGGAACGGCAGAATCTTCGCGAGTGCCTTCTCGCGTGCTGGCGTGTCGGAGGCCATAATCATCTCGCGCATCTCGGCGATATGATCGAAGAACATGTGCTCCGTGCGGCAGAGGCCGATCCCTTCGGCACCGAAGGCAATCGCCTCGGCGGCCTGTTCGGGCAAGTCGGCATTCGTGCGAACGCGAATTTTCCGCTTCTCATCCGCCCACTTCATGACGAGCATGAACCGGCGATACACGTCGGACTTCTCCGGTGCGAGTTCTTTCTTGATCAGAACCTGCACAACTTCGCTCGGTTGCGTACTGATACTGCCCGAAAACACTTCGCCGGTGAAGCCGTCGATGCTGATGTCGTCGCCTTCCTTGTAGGTGACGCCATTCACAACAACGGTGCCCTTATCGTTGTCGATATCGAGTTGCCCCGCACCGACGATGCAGACTTTTCCCATCTGACGGCTGACGAGTGCGGCGTGCGATGACACCCCACCGACTGCGGTCAGAATCCCGAGTGCGGCCTTCATCCCGCGAAGGTCTTCGGGGGTCGTTTCTTTGCGAACGAGCACGAGTGCGGCGTTCGGATTCGCTTGCTTGATCGCTTCGGCTTTTTGCGGCGAACAGACGATCTTGCCCGTGGCGGCACCCGGCCCGGCGGGGATGCCTTTCGTCAGGAACTTGCCCGCTTTTTCGGCGGCCTTCTTCGCTTCGGTGTCGAACAGCGGCTGAAGCAGTTGGCTGAGGTCACCCGCCGGAATGAACTTCGCGGAGATCGCTTCGTCCTTGGTAATCAAGCCTTCTTCAACGAGGTCCGTCGCCACGCGCACTGCGGCGAATCCGGTACGTTTCGCGTTGCGGGTCTGAAGCATGTACAGCTTATTGCGGGAGATCGTGAACTCGATGTCCTGCATGTTCCGGTAATGCTTTTCGAGCTTGTGCCCGACTTCGACGAGTTCCTTGAACGCCGTCGGCATGTCGATCCCGAGCGTTTCTTCGATCCGCTTCGTAGGACGCGAGCCGTTCACCACGTCTTCGCCTTGTGCGTTGATGAGGTAATCGCCGTTCATGCCCGGTGCGCCGAGCGAACCATCGCGGGTCAGTGCCACGCCGGTGGCGCAGTCGTCGCCGAGGTTGCCGAAGACCATCGCCATGATGTTGCAGGCGGTGCCCCATTCGTCGGGGATGCCGTACTGACGGCGATACACGCAGGCGCGGTCGTTCATCCACGAGCCGAACACTGCACCGATCGCACCCCAGACTTGTTCGTAGGGGTCCGACGGGAACTCTTTGCCCGTGTACTTCTTGATCGCGGCTTTGTACTGCGAGATGATCGACTGAAGCGATTCGACCGAAAGCTCGTTGTCGAGCGTCACGCCTTGCTTGTGCTTCGCGGTTTCGAGGATATGCTCGAACGGCTCGTCTTTGTGCCCCTTCAGGCCCATCACGACTTCGCCGTACATCGACAGCAAGCGACGGTAGCTATCGAGTGCGAACGGCTCGTTGCCGCTCTGTTTGGCGAGCGCCTTCACGGTGACATCGTTGAGGCCGATGTTCAGCACGGTGTCCATCATCCCCGGCATACTGTCGCGGCCGCCCGAACGGCAGGCGAGCA
>JAYSYI010000259.1:0-16763 GCA_043727665.1 Limnoglobus sp.
ACATCCTCCAGCAACGCGGCCAGATTGATGAGGCGTTACGCATCCGCCGCGAACGTCAAGCGATTGTTTGGCGGCGGCGTGTAACTTCCCCTTCTGACCGAGCGCCCACACGATTCCCCGAAGTCAAAAAATCGTAGGCGATCCGACGTAAGTCAGAATTCGCGTCGCGCACGGAGTGACATAGAATTGCGCAAATGACATAGAAAAGGCGCGTCCGGTCGATTTTCGGGCGCATTCGGTCGATTTTCGGTCGGTACTTACCCGGTTGTCGAATCGAGGGCAAGCGACGTAACCCAAGATGGAAGTGCAAGTTGCGACATACGGATCATCAGATTGCGATCAAAAAAGTGGCATTTTGGGGCCGAAAAACCCGAAAAAACACCCGAAAAACCGGTTTTTTGGCGTCCGCAATTCTGACTTACGTCGATTCCGAACACCAAAATTACCGAGTTACGAACGGGTTGCGAGCTGGATTTTGGCGGTGGGGTGGCCGTTTTGCAGGGCTTGCCGCACAGCGGCGAGGAGGTCGTTCGGGCGATACGGCTTCGAGAGAATGCCCATCGCGCCGTCGATTTCGGAAAGGTCGTCAACGGTGTAACCGCTGGAGAAGATGACGCGGGCGTTCGGGTCGACGGTCGTGATTCGTTGAAAGGCATCGCGGCCAGACATTCGCGGCATCGTCATGTCGAGAATGACGAGGTCGATGCGGCTGCGTTCGCGGGAGTACAAATCGACGGCATCGGCCCCATCGACCGCCTCAAGAACCTCGTAACCTTTTTGTTCGAGAATCGTTCGACCTAACAGGCGAATCATCGATTCATCGTCGACGAGCAGAATCGTGCGGGGTTGCGCGCCGTCTAAGTTGTGCATGTCGGATGTCGTTACGGGCGGTGGGGTTTGTTCGATACCCGGCAAGCGGGTCGGGCCACTGGCGATCATTTCGGCTTCCTGTGGTGCCACGGGCAGGTACAAATCGAACTTCGTGCCGAGGCCAATCGTCGATTCGAACGTCACCCAACCGCGATGTTGTTTCAAGATGCCTTGCACCATCGACAAGCCGAGACCGGTACCCCGACCGACGCCCTTGGTGGTGTAAAATGGCTCGTACATACGGCGTTTCACGTCGTCGGAGATTCCCGTTCCCGTGTCGGATACCGTCAGGCAGACGTACTCGCCGGGCTTGGTATCGGGGTGACGATTTTCGTCGATATCGATGGTGACTTTCGTTGCGTGGAGCGTCAGCCGGCCACCATCTGGCATCGCATCGCGGGCGTTCAAGCAGAGGTTGAATAATGCTTGATTCATCAGCGTGGCATCGACGGAAATCGCGGCTTCGGTTTGCGCGAACATGTGGATTTCGATTCGCGGATCGAGCGTTCGCCGCAGGATATCGACGACTTCCTCGATCAGCGCGCCGGGGCGGACCCGTGAGGAAATCAACTGATTGCGCCGGGCATAGCCGAGCAGCTTTTGCGTGAGATCGGCCGCACGGCTCGCGGCGACTTCCACCGTATGTAACAATGCTTTCGCCGGATCGCCATCTTCTAAATGCACGAGCGCGAGATTGCCTAAAACGGCGGTCAGCAGGTTGTTGAAGTCGTGTGCGACGCCGCCCGCTAACTGGCCGAGCGCTTCCATCTTTTGGGCCTGGCGTAACTGCTCTTCGAGTGCCAGTCGTGCGGTGACATCGACTGTTACCCCGAGGCCGTATTGATAATCGCCCGTCGGGCTATAGATCGCGGTGAACGAGAGTTCCGTCCAGACGATTGCGCTATCGGGGCGAATGTACCGCTTGCGAATCTGGTAGCGGTCGATGACTCGATTGTGAGTTTTCAAAATGAAGTCTTGTTGGGTCGCCCAGTCGTCGGGGTGTGTGAATACGGCGGCCGACGAGCCGATGACTTCGTCCATCGTTCGGCCGATTAGTGCAGCAAATGCCGGATTACATGAGGTGAACTTCCCATCGGGCCCGGTGATCGAGACGCCGGCAGAGGTCGTTTCGAAGATGCCACGGAAAAGTTCCTCGCTATGGCGGACGGCTTCTTCGGTCCTCTTTTGGTCGGTAATATCGCGTTGAATCATCACGAAGTGGGTGCAGCGTCGATTGCTCCCCCAAACGGGTACGAGGCTGAGACTCACCCAGATCTCTTCACCGGACTTCGAATAGTTGAGTACTTCCCCGCGAAAGGTGCCGCACGTATCGAGTGCCGTTCGTACCGCATCGAGCGTGATCGTATCGGTCTTCGGGCCTCGGAGAAAATGCAGCGATCGACCCACGACTTCTTCGGCGGTGTAACCCGTAATCTGTGTGAACGCCATGTTGACGTAGCGAACGGGGCGACCGCGATTCGGGCACGCAACCGCATCGAGAATGACGACGGCATCGCGGGCGTTGACGACTGCCGATTCGAGCAAGCGCAGGCGATCTTCCTGGTCGAGCGCGCGACGTTCGGCGTGCCGCATCGACGACAAATCTTGCATGACCAACACGCCGCCCATCGTCGCGCCATCGACGCCGCGAAGCGGAGCGGCACTCACGCCCGTTTCGACCCAATCGCCGCCGAATTTACTCACTCGCAAGTCGATATTCAGCGTGGTGGTATTGGCCGTCATGGCACGAACGAGTGGGAAGTCCGCATATTCGATCGTCTCGCCTACGGAGTTCTGCACGGCCCAACCATCGAACTCCGTTAAATTGCCGATCTCGTGTGCATCGGGCAGTCCGAGAATTTCGTTGAATCGCGTGTTCCGTGCGACGACGTCGGCGTTGCTATCGACGAGCATAATACCGACGGGCAACTGGGCAATCACCCCTTCGAGCCACGCGCGTTTTTCGGCGAGTTCGAGGGCGAGTTTGGCGAAACCATCGCGTTGAATTTCCAGTTCGGACGCCTGATCCGCAATTTCGAGCGATTGCAGCGCGAGCCGGGCGTTAACATCGCCGAGGCGTTTGGCGTGTCGGTGGGCATCGAGTGCGTAACCATCGCGTTCTTCTTCGCGAATGCGATACTCGCGAGCCGCCGCCGCAACGATGAGGTGGCAGACAACGACGATACCCATCCCGACGAGCCAGAGCCATTGCACGACGGGAGTTGCACCAAGCGGCAGCAGGGGATCGATCGTTCCACGCAGAAAACAGCCAACGGAAATGATGGTTCCAACGATACAAAGAAGCGTGGCGGTACCCCGCGTGTGAAAGCGAAACGCGACCCAATTGCCCACCACGAGCATAATCGCCAGGATGGGCACCGGCAGCGACAGCGATTTCGGATCGACGCCGCAAAACCACTTCCAACTAATTGCCATGACCAACAGGTACAACACGATCGCTTCAACCGAACGCCACCGCGAGATCGGCATGATGCGTCCGCTGCGAAACCAGAGCACGACCATTGGTGCGAGCAACAAATTTCCGAGCCAGCCGATAGATATCGTGCCTACGCAGGCTTCGACCATATCGCCGCCGAGTATCGTGGCACACAACGCTGCAACGAGGCCGCGAACCGACGATGCAATCGCGCACAAGATCGCGAGTTTCGCCACGTCGCGCGGACGGTTAATATCGGGAGTAATCGGCAAGCCACGACGGATGCAGAACGACGCGACGCCGACTTCGACGAGCGAAATGGCCACGGCCGTAACCACGGAGGCAATCGAGAGATTCAGTGCAAAGATCGCAACGGCGAATGTGCCGATGGCGACGGGTATCGCAGCGCGACGGCCGAATGCTAAACCGACCGCGAACGGAACACCGAAAGCCGAATACAACAGCCACGTCGGCCCGAGCGTAATTGGTTGGCTCGATTGAAAAAGAATCGTGAGGCTAGTCACCAGCGCAACGGCAATCCCTTCGCCGACACGAAAGCAAATGTGTGAAAAATGCTTGGGAAACATCATGTATAGTCCCAACAAACGCGAAGAGACGGCGGGTACTTTCTGCGCGAAACCAAATGCGTTTGTGACGAACTATAGAACTCAACTGGCACGAGTGTCGGAAAATACGTCGGATTACTGCGGGTTTTCGGATCGCGTCGCAAAACTTCAGTCAAACCGCAATTCGTTGCGTTACGAGCCGAAAAATCGGTTTGTAGCTGAAGTCGTGAGACTTCTAATGCGGTGGCTTCCCGAAGTCTCACGACTTCGACTACGTAAAGATTGGTTCAAACGCGACTTCACAAAGAGGACTCATGGGTCATCGCAATCTCGCTGCTGCTGTTGCCGATCTCGAACGGACGAAGCAACTCGTTCGCGTCGATTGCGAGATCGACCCCGTTCTCGAAGCAGCGGAGATCCAGCGTCGGCTGTATGCCGTCGGCGGACCTGCACTGCTGATGACCCGCGTGAAGGGGACGCCGTTCCCGCTGCTGGCGAACCTGTACGGCACCACGGCCCGCACGGAGTTTCTGTTTCGCGATGCGATCCCGCTCGTGCGCAAATTGGTCGAACTGAAATCTGACCCGGACAAAGCACGTGCGAAACCGTGGCGATACTGGAACGTCCCGTTGGCGCTCTGGCGGGCACGCCCGCACCTCGCGCGATCCGGACCGATCTTGAAACACGAAACGACACTGACGCAGTTACCACAATTGAAATGCTGGCCGAACGATGGCGGGCCGTTCGTAACGCTGCCGTTGGTTTACACCGAACATCCGGAGCGGCCGGGTTGGTCGAAGTCGAACATCGGTATGTATCGCGTGCAGTTTGGCGGCAACGAATTTATCCCGGATCGCGAAGTCGGGCTGCACTACCAAATCCACCGCGGCATCGGCGTGCATCATGCGGCGGCGGGTAAAAAGGGCGAGCGACTGCGGGTGAACGTGATCGTCGGCGGGCCGCCATCACTGACCGTGTCGGCGGTGATGCCGTTGCCCGAAGGACTACCCGAACTCGCGTTTGCGGGGGTACTCGGAGGGCGTCGCATGTCGCTCGTGCCATCGAAAACCGGGCTGGCAATGCCCGCCGAAGCCGACTTCGTCATCTCCGGTTTCATCGACCCGACGCGAACGAAACCCGAAGGACCGTTCGGCGACCACCTCGGTTACTACAGCCTGAAACACGACTTTCCCGTGATGACCGTCGAGGCTGTGCATCATCGGCCCGGCGCGATTTGGCCGTTCACAGTGGTCGGGCGGCCGCCGCAAGAAGACACCTCGTTCGGCGAGTTCATTCACGATCTCACTGGCCCCGCGATCCCGTCGGTGTTACCCGGCGTGCGTGCGGTTCATGCCGTCGATGCCGCCGGCGTTCACCCGCTGTTACTCGCCATCGGCTCCGAGCGATATACGCCGTACGCGGCCACGCGGAAGCCACAAGAACTGCTGACGCAAGCGAACGCGATTCTCGGGCAAGGGCAGCTTTCGCTCGCAAAGTATCTGTTAATTTTCGCCGGGGAAGATGCACCCGACTTCGACATTCACGACATCGCGGGGTTCTTCCGGCACTTGCTTGAAAGGGTAAACTGGGCGGACGACTTGCATTTTCAAACGCGAACGACCATTGACACGCTCGATTATTCCGCTGGCCAAGGACTAAACGCCGGTTCAAAAGTCGTGATGGCGGCAGCCGGGCCAGCGCGGCGTACGCTCGGTACGCAGTTACCGTCGTTGCCGTTGCCCGATGGCTTCCGCGATCCGCACGTGGCCATCCCCGGCGTCATCACGCTCACCGGCCCTAAAGTGCGAACAGTCACCGATGCCACGCCGCAAGAAATCACGAAACTGTCAGAGGCATGGCAGTCCGAAACATCGCTCGATGCGTTCCCGCTGGTCGTCATCGTCGACGATGCGGAGTTCGCCGCCCGTACGCTCAATAATTTTCTCTGGGTGACGTTCACACGATCCGACCCGGCGAGCGACATTCATGGCGTCGGTTCGTTTATGCATCGCAAACACTGGGGCTGCAGTGGCCCGCTCATCATCGATGCGCGCTGCAAACCTCACATGGCACCGCCACTCGTCGAAGATCCGGAAGTTTCCAAACGGGTCGACGCACTTGCCGCGAAGGGCGGGCCGTTGCACGGAATCCTTTGAGCGGTTCGCGGTTGCCGTTTCATGAGGTTCGTCAGCGGGCGTTCGATGAAATAATACATGAGCAAACCGCCACCAACGCCGGAGCCGAACATGATCCCGAGCCAAACGAGGTGCGGCCAAAAGCGATGGCTGATGCCGAACGATGCGAACAACGCACACACGAAGAATACACTGTGGTACAAGTAAATCGAGTACGACGCATCGCCGATGATCCGCAACCATCGCCACCGTTTTTGTTCGCCCGCGGCCATCGCATACACGACCAGCACCGATGCCGGGCCGAACGCTAGTACGCGGTACCAGGTCTGCGCACTGAATGCGTCGGCGGTCGATTCGGCCAACAGCGTCACGACCAACACGGGCCAAGCAATCCCCACGATCAGACATGTTCGCGGCCCACGAACACAGCCGCGTTTCACCAGAACTGCGACGAACGCGCCGCCGAGGAACTCCAAGACATACGGGCTGAGTGGCATTTTCCCCAACGCCGAGGTTGGCTCGTAGTCCATCACTTTCGCACCCAACACGACGGCCGCCCAGATGACACCGAGGGCGAACGCGAACCGCTTCGGTACCAGTAACAAGACGCCAAACGCGAGATAAAACATGACTTCGAAGGACAAACTCCAGGCAACGGGCAACACGCGATTACCGTCGGGGCGCGGCATTAGTAGCAGCCACTCGAACCAATCGTTCTGCCAGCCTATGTTGAACTGTGGCTGATTCGCCACCCAGTAAAGCAGCGTCGCCGTCGCGAACATCGCAACCCAAAATACCGGGAAGATTCGCCATGCCCGACGGAGAAAGTAACCCGCTAACTTCGAACGGTTTCCGAGATGATCGAGGTGCGAATAGACGATGATGAAGCCCGAGATCGCGAAGAACAAATCGACACCCGCGTAGCCGAACCAGCGAAACGGGTGCATCCACCGGATGCGCGGCCAGATGATGATCTCCCACGAACCGAGGTGGTAACATACCACGAGCAGGCAGGCGATCCCGCGCAGCGCTTGCAGATTGTCGAGCGATCGTCGCATGATATTCACTTCGGTTCGACGAACCCTGCGGGTAGGACTTTTTGTTCGTGTGGTTGCGTCGGGCCATGCCAGATCGTCGTACGGCCATCCTTGCTGGCGGCGATCCCACTCGACGTGTTGGGGTCGTGTGCGATGGCGAAGATCATATCGGTGTGCGTGCCGATGTAGCCGATATTTTCGCCGGTCGTCGCGTTCCAGGCTTGTACGGTTTTATCCGCGCCACCGGTGACGATACTCGCACCATCCGCACTCAGTGCCACGGCATAGATCGGCCCCATGTGTGCAGACTTCACGAATGTCGGCTGCTCGTTTCCTTCGTCCCAAACGAGTAATTGACCGTCGTAATCGCCCGCAACGGCCCGCTTGCCATTCGCGGAAATGGCGAGGCAATACGCGAGGTTCTTTAAGCCGGAAATTGTCACCGTGCGGTCAGGCACGGGTTCCCAAAGATGCGCTTCGTGGAAGCGTGCGACGATCAATTTGCGGCCCCCTTCGCAAATCGCCACGGCATGGATCGAACCCGCGTCGAACGCCTTCTTGTACGCCAGCGAACCACCCGGCCCCCAGACGCGTACAATCCCGTCGACGCTCCCCGCTGACACCCAGCCGTCAGTACTCATTGCCACGCTCATTACGCTGCCGGCACGGTCGTCTAACGTGCGTAACCGCTTGCCTGTCGGGGCATCCCACACGCGGGCGGTACCGTCACCACTCGCGGTCACGGCCCATTTTCCATCGGGACTGAAGGCCACCGCGTTGACTCGGCGCGGGTGCCCTTCACACGAAATTTCCGTGCCGTTGTTCGTATCGCGAAGAATCACGCTGCCATCGCCAGTGCCGAGAAACATACGCGGACCATGCACGCTGACGGCAATCGCCGTCGCGTTTGTGCGTGCGATTCCTGGAAGAACGGAGAGTGATTCTGCCACCGCATTTGGTGCTTCCGGAGTTTCGAGTTTCGCGTAACCGATGCAGGCGATTGCGAGGATCATGAATGCACACACCGAAACCGTGGCAGGCCGACGGTAGGCCCAATTGCCGAGGCCACGAAACGGGTACACCATCTGCGCGAAGAACCCGATTGGGAGATCGCCACGTGACACGCCGTAGAGTTCCGGCCGTGCGTGGGCGGGCATGTGGAACGTGCCCCAGAGCAGATCGAGAAACGGGAAAGTGGGCGCAAAGTTGCGGTCCATTCCTTCGTCGGCGGATGTGTGGTGCCAACGGTGGAACACGGGGCTCGCGAGCAAGTATTTGAACGGGCCAAACGTCCAGTTCAGGTTCGCGTGAACCATCACCGAGTATGCGAGATTGATCGGCCCGAGGATCGCGAGCGCGATCGGCGAGAAGCCCATCAGCAAGATGATGGCATCGGCGAGGGCGAACTCAAGGATCGCGTTCACGGGATGAAATCGCTGCGTGGACGTCCAGTCAAGGACTTCGGGCGAATGGTGAATCGCGTGGAACCGCCAGCCGAACCGCGTGTGAAACAGCCTGTGAATCCAGTACATCAGCACGTCTTGCACGAACAGAATCGCGATGCACTGCACCCAAAGCGGCAGTTGACGTGCAACGAATTCGACGGGCGGATCATTCCGGTAAAACAACAACACGCCGAGAACGAGTAGCCCCACGCGGCCGAACTGTGTGAGAAGCGGCAGCAACAGCCAGTAAAAAATATCGGTGATGGCCGCACGACGATCTTGCCACCAGTTCCGCCCCGGATTGCACGGAGTGAACCGCGTCAGCAGCGAAAACAGCAGAGCGAATCCCGCGAGCCATGCCAGCGAAACTACCCACATTTCCGCGATAATTGCAATCGAATTCACGCGAACTCCTCCACCCCCGATATCGAGTGAAGGATTGTTACCACGGCCAGAAAAAATCCGCTAGTGGAAGCCGCCGCTCACTTCACGCTCGCCGGTTTTGATGGCTCGGATTTCAGTCCGACGCTATTTACGGCGATCACGCGATATTCGTGCGTCTCGCCGGGCTTCGTCTTTTTGTCGATGAATTGCATCTCCGCGAGCGGTTTCTCGGGCGTGTCGTGATACGACATCGTCTGGAACAACGCGCGACCGAACCGGCCGATTGGCTTCTCGGGAAACGCTGACAGGTCTTTGCCGTCACGCCGAATCACGAACGAGCGGATGCCACTTTCGAAATCGGCTTCGGCATCCCACTTTAACTGAACAACGCCATCTTTCGCGGTGGCGGTCACGCCGGTCGGTGCAGGGGGTGGCGTAGTATCCACGGTCGAACCGGTCTTCACATACTCTGCCCATTGCTTCGCGAAGCGCTCGTTTGGCAGCCACATACCGGATTCGGGCGTGCCGGTAAAGTCCGTCGCTGACATCGCCTTGTCCGTATCGGGCAGCGCACGCCAGCCGCTCTTGGGGTCGATCGGCTTCAGCTTTTGCGAGCCATCTCGGCTTCAGCTTTTGCGAGCCATCATCGGGCAACCGCGCATTCAGGCAAGCATCGAAGAACGGGATCGCGAGGTAACGTGAGTCGCCGCATTCGTGTGCGGTACGCGGGTCCGGTGCAAAACCGACCGGTGCGCCTTTCGCACGGTACGCAGCGAACATCGCCATCGAACCCGTCCAGGCCCCGGCGAAGCGTTTGTCGTCCTTTTCCTTGGCTCCGGGGTTCAGCATCATTGGCACACCGTACGCGGCTTCGGAGATCGTCGGCTTCGCAATTTCGCCTTTCTCCCAAGTCGAATACGCCGTGCCGGAACGGAACCAGATGCCGACGATTCGCTCGGGATCCGACGTTTGCATGAGGCTTGCCCAGTAGCCACCGCCCGAATGACCCCACAGGCACCACGGCACCGTTTTCAGTTCGGGATGCTTCGCTTTCGCGGCGAAATCGTTGAGACAGTTCAGGAAAGTTTGTCGCGAACCGTTGCGCGGGTCGCACCAGAGCCGACAGTTTTGCTTGTCGTCTTGCTGGTACGATGGGCCGAGGAGCGCGCAGTTCCATTTTTTCGCGAGTGCCTGCCAGTGCAGATCGTACGCCGCCGTAGCGCCCCCTTTGCATGCCCCCGACCCACAGCCATGCTGATGGACGATCACCCCGCGAACGGTCTTCACGCCATCGGGAATCCAGATCGTGTACTCGACGCCGAGCGCGAGTTCGCCGGGCTTCTCCGACGGTGGATACGTAACCTCGTGATAAGTCCCCGCTGCATTCGTCACGACACGGCACAGACACAAGAGGGAGAGGGTCAGAAAGAATCGCATGAAGGCACCTCGTTCGAAAAGGGAGTGACACTGCTACAGTATGTCCGCAAAGTGCCCCGCACGGAACATCGGAATCGTACGGGGGAGATTACACGCGATTTCCCTTTGCCCGACGGACTAACAATGAGCGTGTCAAACACTCGACTCGGAGTTCGCGATGCCCATGGTCCACGATGCCCGCCCGACACTGCACGTTCCGCGTTACGGAAGGGCGAGGCTGTATCTCGGCATCTCTGCGGTCGGCACATTCGTCATGCTCTCGGCCATCGCCTTATTGCTGGATTTACCCGGATGGGTACAAACTCGTGTCGGCCCTTCAGTGGCAGAGCAGTTTCCGGTACTGGCCAGTTTCGTTGCGATTTATGCGTTACTACACCTGCCGTTCGATTTGTTCGGTGGCTATTTGCTGCCGTCGCGCTCGGGACGATTGCACTTGCCAGCAAGCCGTTATCTGGCGAGCCTCGCACGGGGAGTCGCGGTACACTCCGCGTTGCTGTTTCTGAACGCCGTCGTACTAATGTTGGCGGGGCGTTATGGCGGTGTCGCCGGTACGGCGGCGGCCGGGCTGATGCTGGCCGTGTTATTGTTGTGTGGCCGGTTGGTAATCGCGTCCTTTTTGGCAAAACTAAAACTGACTGAGTCTGCGTCGGAGGGTCCGTTGCCCGTCTATCTCGCGGAAAGCCCCGACGAGGGTTTTACGGGCGGGATCGTCGGAGTGTTTCGGCCGCAGTATCACATTCTTCCGGCGAGATGGAACGATGTGCTTGGCCCAGATGGGTTCGCGTTCGCCCGGTATCGCCGAGCGCTGGCGGTGAAGACCGGCACCTGGTTTCGTGGCCGAGCCATCGCACTGGTCTTCACGCCGATTGGCCTGATTCTGGCTGCATTACTGGTGGGCTCGCGGTTGGGTACGGCAGGTGGGACAATCGAGTTGAGCCTGTGGTTCAGCCTGTGGTCGTTCGTTGGGTTGTTGACTTTGCCAACGATCAGCCGACGTGGCGTCACCGAGGTGGACGAGCGAGCGCGAGCCGAGGGAACACCCGACGAACAGATCCGTCGCAACACGCAATTACTCGACGGATTGCAAGATGGCGAACCGGATCGCCCCTCGTTGGTGGAAAGCATCTTTCACCCGATCCCGAGCGTGACGAATCGGCTCGAAGGGACACGATCGGAAGGCACAGCGGGCTACTGGGACGCGGCCCGAACGACGGTCTATCTCAGCCTCGCCGGGTTGGGGCTACTGGGGCGTGCGGTCCACTGCAACTGCGGCCGGCCATCGTTGTGGGCGTTCCTGCCCGTCGATTAAATTCTCAAACTCAGAGGCACTCCGGTGAACCCACTCGATCACGCAGTCTACATGCGGAAGGCTATTGCACTGACGGTGAATGTCCCTACCCTGCCCTTCGGTGCGGTCATCGTAAACCGCGATTCCGGCGAGATCGTGGCCGAGGGTTGGAACCGTTCGGAAGAGAATCCCACGTGGCACGGAGAGATCGACGCGATCAACCGCCTCGTTGCTGGTGGTGGCGAAATGGATGGCTCGCAGCTCGTTTTATACACGACTGCCGAGCCGTGCCCGATGTGCCAAGGCGCGATCTTGTGGGCCGGTATCGGGATGGTCGTTTTCGGCACATCGATTTCGTTCCTGATACAGAACCGGTGGCGTCAGATCGATATCTCAGCCGACGAAGTCGTGCGACGTAGCGAGAAGTGGCAGTGCGAGATTATCGGTGGCGTGCTGGAATCGGAGTGCAACGAGCTGTTTCTAAACGCAAGACGATAAACAAAAAACCCGTGGCACAACGCCTTCGTTGCATCACGGGTGATTCGTTTCTCTCGGCGATTACTTCTTGAACATCGTGTGGTTGCGGTCGCCGCGGGAGAGCAAGTAGGCCATCAGGTCTAGCACTTCGTCGTCCTTCAACACATCGAGTAAGCCGGCGGGCATCATCGATTGTTTCGACAGCTTGAACGACGTGATGTTGCTGCGATTGATGTTCCGCATCGCGTTCGGGTCGAGCATGTCGGTATTAACCGAAAAGCCATCGCCGCCGAGGTTGACGATCCGCCCGATGACCTTGCCACCGTCTTCGAGTTCGAACTCGACGGCGGCGTATTGATCGCTGATTTCCTTGTTCGGATCGAGGATCGATTCGAGCAAGTCTTTCGGCCCGAACCGCCCCGATACCGCGCTGAGGTCGGGACCGTACGAGGAACCATCGTTGTCGTAACGGTGGCAACTGAAACAACGGCTTTCGCTGAACAGCTTGCGGCCATGCTCGAAATCGCGGCCCGACTTCAACCCGACTTCGAGCTTTGGTGCGAGTTCGTCGATCGTCCACTTCTTCACGAATGGCTTCGGTGGCAGTGCGGCCATCGCGGTACCGGCGGCGGCTTTCTTCAGCGTGGCCGCCACGGCCGTCTTATCCGTTGGCGAGAGCGTCTTCTCGAAGTCGTCGCGCATGATCTTCATGAAGCCATTCATGCTATTTCCGCCACGGAAGCTGTTCGCGGTCACGAACCACTCGGCGTACTGCATCCGCAGGGCGGGCGTCCAACCGGTCTTCAGCACACGCAGTGCCCGTGCATACTCCATTTGTTCTTCTTGCGTCGGCGCGGTCGCCAGCAGTTTCGCACCCACCGTCGCGGCATTTGCGGCTTCGAGGTAGACGTACACTTGCAGCAATTCGCCATCGACGTAACGATTTTTGGTCGGGAATACGGGGTCGAACTTCGTGAGCCACGCCTTGCGTTCGGCAACCGATGGCTGCCCGAAGCGGTTGAATAGCACGTGATAAACGCGGACCATGTCGAGCTTTTGTTCGTGCGTCAGTTTGGCGAAATCGATCTTGGCGAGCGAGGCGAGAATCTGGCCGCGGAGCTTCGGATCGCCGATGTGCTTGCCGGCCTTGTCGTGCTCGGGGCACGCCGCCGATACGCGAGTCAGCGCGAGCAGGGCCGAGATCGCGGTCTGCGGGTCGGCTGCGGCAAGTGCCTTATCGGCCCACGACTTCGGATCTTGGTGTTCGAGTGCCACACGAGCGGAGAAGCGTGCGAAACGATCCGTGCTGTTCAGTGCGGCGAATGCGGTTTCCACGGCAACGGGGTCTTTCGATTTCGCGTGGAAGGCTTCCACTTGCGTGCGAATATTCTCCGTCGGCTTCACCTTTGCGGGAACCGGGTCGGTTGATTCCTCCCCGGTAAACGTCACGCGGTATAGCCCGCCCTGCGTTTTGCGGCCGCCCACCGTGAAGTACATCGCGCCGTCTTTCGGGTTGATGACGACATCGGTAAGCGCCAACGGCGTGCCCGTTACGAACTCTTCCGCGACGCCCTTGTAGCCACTGCCTTCGGCTTCCGTGTGAATCGCGTATAGTTTGCCGTAACTCCAATCGCAGATATAAAACGCGTTCTGGTACTTCGACGGGAACTTCGCCCCGTAGCCGAAGCAAACGCCAGTCGGCGAGCCTGGCCCGATGTTCAAGATGCCGGGCAGGTTATCGGGATAGTACGCGGGGTATTTGCCTGCGCCGTTTCGCCAGCCGAACTCGCTGCCGCTGGTCACGTGGCAGACACGTGTCGGGCGATACCACGGCGTATTCATGTCCCATTCCATGTCGGCGTCGTAGCTAAACAGTTCGCCCTGCGCGTTGTAGGCCGCATCGTATTGGTTGCGGAAGCCGACGCTGAACAGCTCGACGTTCTTGCCGTCCGGATCGACGTTGACCATGAAGCCGCCTGGCCCCATGACGCCACGCATGAACCCGTTGCCATCGGGCATCCGCGGCAGCAGGTGATCTTCGCCCCAAATCGGTGGCACTTTCGTCGTGTTGTACTTCGGCATTTGCGTTTGATTGCCGCAAACGAGCGTCAATCGCTTGCCATCCGGGTGCGGCAGAATCGCGTGTGTGCCGTGTTCGCCACCCGCACCGCCGAACTCCATGATCATCTCGACTTTGTCCAGCGTGTCGTCGTTTTTGGACGATGTCACGCGGTAAAGTGCGGGCTTGAGTGACGTGCCGCTCGGCAGTTTGCGATGCGAGTTGGACATCACGTACAACGCATCGAACGCCCACAACAGGCCTTGCGCATCGCCGAGGTCGGCGGGGAGTTGTTCGACCTTGGTGCCTTCGGTGCTACCGAGTGGCGGCACCGTAATCCGGTAAAGCGGGCCGTACTGGTCCGAGGTAATCAGCCGTCCTTTTGGATCGACGCAGAGGTTCACCCACGAGCCTTCGGTGTCTTTCGGCACGCTATAAAGCAACTCGACCTTGAAGCCTTTCGCGACCTTGAATGTCTCGGCTGGCGTGGCGAGTTGTGGCTTCGCGGGGGCTTTCTTTTTCTTGTCTTGTCCGGAAACATCGGCCGAAGACAGCCCAACGATCGTGAGCAAAAACGGAACGAGTAGCAGCAATCGTCGCATGAACGAACACCTCGGGGAGATAGAAGCGGTAGGCAGAATTGTCAGTATACTCGAACGACGATAGTGCGTTCCACTGGAAAATGCAAACTGCACCCGATGTGTTCAACCCAGCAGTGGCGTGCGCTTTACGTCGGTTTCCATCTGCGTGCGTAGCTGTTTGAAGAAGCCTGTCAACTCGGCGGCGGATTTCACTTTGTCGCTGGAACACGACGATGTGCCGCAACCGCCTCCTGTGCTGCAACTCGAACAGCCACCGCTTTCCTTGCCGCAACCGGGCTTGCCGCATCCGCTCGGCTCAGGTTCTTCCGTGGGACTTTGCAACTGGGAAAGATCGTGGACGAGTAACGTGCGATCGAGTTGGGCTGACAAGCGTTCGAGGATTCGCGAAATATCCACATCGCCCCACGGCAACGCATGAAGCAGGAACGTGCGGCCATCGAGTAGCGGTTCGGCATCGACGAATTGCACCGGCTGATCGACCACCGCATCGTTCGCGGCTTTCAGAATCTTCTGCGATTCGTGCAGCAATAACGACCACTTCGATTCGTCGTCATCGGAAAGGGGGCGAAGTAATTCACCATCGGTCGCGGTGCCGAACGGTCGGTTCGGCTCGCACAAAATGGTTCCGGGTTCCGTACCGCGCGGGCTTCGAATGACGACGCGATCCGAACGTACGAAACGCCCCGCGGTGGGGGCGCGAAAATACCCGATGTGTGCGGAGAGGCCGTACTGCACGAGGTACGTCGGGGCGGCCATGGTTAATTCTCGAAGCCGAAGTATTCCCGCATGTGTTTGTCGTATTCGCCTTGGCCGGACTCAGAACTGAGGTCGAGGCGAAGCTCGTTGATGACCTTGATGCTGAAATCCTTGAACCACCCCTGCCAGCAGTCGGCACAGATTTTTTGCTGAATCCGAATGCCGATTTCATCCTTCAGCGGTGGCAGTGCGAGTGGCTGGGCACGCCGACCCGCAGCACAACCGGGACGCTCGCATGTGAAGCCACTATCGGGGCCATCGTCGGTAGTGGCCGTCGGTTCGGCCGCTTTCGGGATCGGAGCATCGAGCGTGGTCAGCATCTTTGCCATCGCGTCGCGTGGCATCTTGTCGCCGCGCTCGTCGGCGATTTTGTAGCCGTTCGTCAACGCTTCGATCGCCTTCGCGTTGTCGTTTTGCTTGATATAACACTCGCCGAGCAGTTGATACACCTTCGAGAACTGGGGGCTGAGTTCGAGCGTTTTCGCGAACGAAGCCGCCGCTTCGGGGAGTTGCCCATCGTCCATGAGCAACTGGCCGAGGCGGAAGTGGCCGAGTTCGTTTTCGGGGTCGTCGGTGGCCATCTTCCGAAACTGCGCGATCCGGTCTTGAAGCTGACTCATCACTGCCTCGCATGGGACAAAAATCGATCTCGGGTTAGCTTATCAGTTTGCCGATGGCACGACGGTCACGGGCAGATCGAACGTCGCCGTTTTGCGGGTTCGGTTATCGGTCGCACTCAGGCGAACGGTGTACTTTCCGGCACGCGTCATCGGCAATAGAAACCGCATCGTGAAGCCCGATTCTTTTTCGTCGACGCCGTTTTCAAGCTTGTACGCGATCGGCTTCTTCAGCGTCGGTGTGCCCGTCGAATCCAGCGGCGACATTTCGATCAGCACATCGGGCTGGTTGCCCTTCTTGGGGTCGACGGGGTCTTTCGGGCTGCGGTCGAAACCGACGATGCCGAACTGTACGAAAATCGACTGCCCGATGATTCCCGTCGTTGGCGCAGGGATCGCACCGCGTTCGTCGACACTCGCGTAAACGGCGACGATGCCGAAATCTTTCTTCGTGACTTCGAACGGCTTCGACAGCGTTTGTGTCGCCTTCGATGCCGTATCCGTGACGACGAGTTTCAGCGTGTACATGCCGGGTTCTTGATCGAGGCCGATCGTCACGAATGCACGAGCGGGCAGCTTTTTGCCACCGAGCGGGACGAAATCGACTTTATCCGAAGGGTCTTGTTTGAAGATCGGCTTGTTGTTTTTGTCGA
>JAYSYI010000260.1:0-1749 GCA_043727665.1 Limnoglobus sp.
CTCATCGGCGTCGTGCTCTACGTGCTCTCGACGTATTTATGAGACGCGAAACGCCCACGGACGATCTCCGTGGGCGTTGACACTCTGCCAGCGGGTACTCATCCACGGGGTAGAGAATGGAATTAGCCGCGACGCGGAGTCCTCGTAGCGGAGCGAGTGCGCTTCACCGCGATTAGGGGATTGTCTGGATAGTGGGTGAAGTCCACGCGCTCCGCTACGCAAAGCCTGCGTGTCGCGGCTAATTGAACCAAAACCAAGATGACCTGAAAACACCGTCAACGGCAACTTCACATCACTTGGGGGTTTCCCTTGCTTACGCTGCGGGCTGGCACGAAACGTGTCACGGCTATCCATTCACAACAATCCCCACCAGCGCCTTCTCCAACAAATCCATCCGTGCCAGACCTGATCGCAGTGTTACGGGGATGCCCGATTCGCCCCAATATGCCCCGGCCAACTGTCCGCAGATTGCTCCCGTGGTGTCGGCGTCGTCGCCGAGGTTGACCGCTCGCATCGACCCAACCCGAACCTTGAATGGCGGGCGGTTGCTTCTGGCGAAGACTACCCTCGGCGATTTCCCGAATCAGGGGGTGCAGTGGCTTCGTAGCATGGATTTGCTGCAACGGTGGCCAGTCTGGGGATAGCACTTCGTCGCGTTAATCGCCGTGGATGAGGGCGGCCAGAATGATCGCCAGATACCGGCACGCGGAGACGCATGCATCGCTGGCGTGCGTTGGCAAACTCGATTCTTACGCGAGCCGAGCCAGTTCATCGACCTTGTTCCGGTGTGGGAACATCCGTCACTATTTGCGTAGTTCGGTTTCGAACGCACGGAGCCGTTGGCGTTGCATGGAATTGAGCCGGACACCCGGCCGCAACGACTGAAGTCGTTCTTCTCCCGCCTCGACGGTAGCCACTTCCCCGACCGACAATAAGTATGCGATCACGACGCAGGCACTTCGACCGTGGCCGAGCGCGCAATGAATGAAAATTGGGCCAGCAGCTACCGTGTTTGCGATCCAGGCGATGGCCGAACGGAGTTGCGCTTCGGAGGGGGCGGTGGCGTCAAGAACGGGCATCGACCGGTAACCCGATACTTCTCGCAATGGCCGGACTTCGTCGAACTCTGCGGCGAGATCGAGTATGCCGACCCACCTGCCCGCATCGCACTCGTGCGCCAATAACCGACGCCCGAAGTAGACGTTCGGCACAACTTGCACTGTGGCGGATTCGCGCGAGAATCGCCGATAGAATCCGAACGCGATATGGTTGAGCACGATGTACGGGCCGAACAAGATCCAGCCCCAAACGGATCGGCGACCGCTCGGTTGTTTCATCAACAAACGTGGCCCCACACCGGCATACGCAATCGCCAACAACATAAACGAGAAGGCTGCATACAGGAACGCGATGGCGAGCCAACCCACGATATCGCAGGCCGCATCGGCCGAAACCACACAGCCGATGGCAAGCACGAAGAACGTGAAACTGTGTTTACGAGACATGTTCGAAACCTTGTCTCATCACTTGCGCGTGTAAACGCCGAACGGGTAATGGGCATCGCCGCGACGTCGCCAGTGCAACCAGAATCCGAGAAGTGCCAGCCCGCCAACGGTGACGCCAACGCCGTACCAAAATAGCCCCGCAACGGACCCAGAAACGGCAAGTAACAGCAGGCCCATCGCTATCGATGGAATGGCAGCGATTAGCACCAACGGCGACATGTTGCGTAACCGGTTGGGAGGTTCG
>JAYSYI010000261.1:0-5553 GCA_043727665.1 Limnoglobus sp.
TTTTTTTCTCGGCCGCCATCTCCCCTAAATCGACATTTCGTGCAAATATTACAAAACCGGTCAGGTGGTCGCGAAACGCGACGCCGTCGGTTTGGATACCTCGCATGGCGACACCGACTTCGACGGACGATTTTTTGATTCTCCTCCGTAGCAGCAAGCTACTGGAAGAGGATGCACTGAATCGTTACCTCATCAGCCTGGAAAATCTCGAGTCGATGACGGCGATCAAGCTCGCTCGAAAGATGCTTCAAGACGGTTTACTCACGTCGTTTCAAGCCGATCACCTGCTGAAGGGTCGTTACAAAAACTTTTTCATCGGGAAGTACAAAGTCCTCCGCCCGCTCGGCTCCGGTGGGATGAGTCAGGTGTTTCTCTGCGAGCATGTGGTGATGCGACATTGGGTTGCACTGAAATTATTGCACGTTAGCGATGGTAACGACCCCAGCGCCATCTCGCGATTCATTCGGGAAGCGCGTGCAGCGGCCTCGGTCAATCACCCGAACGTCGTTCGCGCGCACGACATCGATCAGGCCGAGGGGAAGTATCACTATATCGTAATGGACTATGTCGATGGGGTGAACCTGCACGATTTAGTGAAGAAACTCGGGCCGTTACCGCCCGAGCAAGCTGCGAATTACATCACGCAAACGGCGAGCGGATTGCAGCACATTTCCGATTGCGGGTTGATTCACCGCGACCTGAAGCCCAGTAACCTGTTGCTCGACCGCACGGGTACGATTCGCATTCTCGACCTCGGATTGGTCCGCTTCGCACAAGAAAGTGGCGACGATAACATCACGCGAAATCTCGGTGGGCACACGATCATCGGCACGGCGGATTATTTGGCTCCCGAGCAAGCACTCCAGTCGGAATCGATCGACATTCGTGCGGACATTTACAGCCTCGGCGCGACGTTTTACTTTTTGCTCACGGGTCGCGCACCGTTCGACGACCGGACGATCGCGCAAAAACTCCTCGGCCACCAATTTCAAAACCCCGATACGCCGGAAAATGTTCCCGAACCGATATTGGAAGTCTTGCGGACGATGATGCGGAAATCGCCCCAAGACCGGTACACGCACCCCGAAGACGTCGTGGAAGCGTTGAGCCCGTTTTTGCCCGAAACGATTGTGCTACCGAGCGACGATTTTTTTCCGACGATGTCGATTTACGGCAACGGCCCGTCGACCGGTGGACCACGCAGCCAAGGGCCGAAACCGAGTTCGCGAATCCAGTTGGATAGCAGCGTATTGATCAACAGTCGAGCGAGGTCGCAATCGCAACGAAGTGGACGCATGGCCGCGCCGCCAGTGCCAGATGATGACACGCAACCAGAACGAATCGACAAGAAAAAATGGATTCTGATTGGCGTGGCCACGATGACTTTAACGGTGATTGCGGCTGTGTTGGTTGCATTGTTCGCCAATCCGTTCTCCGCTCCGCGGATCGTAGCCACCAAACCGGAAGCGACTCAACCCACGCTAGTCATCGCTACGCCCACCGTACCCGTTCCAGCAGGGAGTCTAGTCGTCGGTGCGTCGTCTCAATTCGCGACGGTCCGCGATGCATTGGCTGTAGCGAAATCTGGCGACCGAATTGTCATCGTTGATAGGGAACACACCGAATCGCTCGAATTGAGCAACATTTCCGCGAAAGTGACGATCCAAGGCTGGCCGGAAAACACGCCGATCCACTGGCATTCCGCATCGGCCGATAAACCGGCGATGCGCATCGAGAATGCGGAGGGGCTTACCGTCTCGCACATCGCGTTCATCGGGGAAACAGGGACAGCAGTCGAGTTGAAGGGCCAAGTCGCTGGCTTTCGCTTCGCCCATTCGAGCATCGAAGGCTTCCGCACCGCACTCCGTTTGGATAGCTGCGAAGCGAACGCGGCTAACCCGATGATCTTAAGCAAACTGCGATTCCTGACTGCGAAAGAGGCACAGGGGATCGTGTTGCACGGTTCGGCGAAGCACATTCGCGTCGAAGAGTCTCGCTGGGAAGGGCCATTTTCACCGGCCATCGAACTCGGTGGCGAACTCCTCGATTTGGCGATTTCCGATAACCGCTTTTCGGGTGCAACCCAGGCGCTTGTCTACGCAAAAGGAGCGGCGAAGTCTCCCGTTCGCATTCGCAATAATGCCTTCGCAACCTGCCAAGTCGGCGTGATGTTCGATGCACTGCCGATCAATCCGGCGACCTTCGATATTGCGAATAACTTGTTCTTCAAAATGAACACGATCGCGAAATATGCCGGTTTGGAAGCCCGACCGACGGGGCGAGCCGGCGCGGTTTGGCTCTGGCACGATGAAGGCCGCGATCCGCAAGCTGAAACGAACATACCCGCTTGTACTCGTCGCTTTCGGCGGACGTTCGACTTGAAGCAAATTCCAAGTGGCGAAGCAACGCTCGATGTCGGCTGCGTGACCGCATTCAAAGTTTGGCTCAACGGCACGCTGGTCGGCGAAAGTACCCCGAAATTTTTCACTCGGCGTGTCTTTGCATTTCCCGTACGCACCTTGTTGAAGTCCGGTAGCAACACGATTGCCGTCGAAGCGAGCCACACGCTCGATCCGATCAACCCTGGCTTCGCGGTGGCAGCAGGGCTAACGGTGCGATTGGGCAGTACCGCCCTGCAAACCGTGCCGATTGTTGCAACCGATGCAAACTGGAAATCGATCGAAACGGCAACCGGCGATTGGCAGACACCGGCTTACGACGATTCGAAATGGAAAGCCGCGAAGATCTGGGACAAAGCCGGTTACGTCTTCCCCTGGACGGGTGCGGTTTGGGATTCGGTCGTGAGTGAGCAATTGGAGGTATCGAGTGGCGCGGGGCTGAATGCGAACGGAAATGTGCGCGACTATACATCGACGGACGGATTTCCTTTGCTAAACTCCATGCGTGGTTTCATCCCGAAGTTAGCCGGTGACGACCCGGCGGACGATGCCACGTTCCTGCGTACGCCTCGGCTCATACGGCCTTTGCTTATCGCAGGGGAAAACGGTCAACCCGTCGGCTTGCCCACCGAACGATGACCCCCATATTCACAATCGATGCAGGTTATTATGACGTTATCTCGTCGCGCGTTCGTTGCGGCTTCCACAGGGGCTTTGGTTTCCGGTTTCGTGAGGGCCGCACAAAATGACAAAGCCGACATCGTCATCATCGGTGGCGGCACCGGTGGAGTGGCGGCGGCACTTGCGGCATGTCGCGGCGGTGCGAAGAAGGTCATTATGACCGAAGAAACCGACTGGATCGGTGGACAACTCACGTCGCAACTCGTGCCGCCAGACGAAAATCATTCGATCGAATCGGGCGGCGGCACGAAATCGTATCGCGACTTTCGAACCGCCGTGCGCCTGCATTATCGCAAACGAACCGAACGCGCGATGCGGCCCCAGTTTCGCGACACGACCAACCTCAACCCCGGCAACGGCTGGGTATCTCGATTGTGCCACGAGCCGCGCGTGGCGGTGATGGTGCTCGAAGAAACCCTGAAGCCGTATGTGGCGAACGGCCAACTGACGATTCATCGTCAATGCGTGCCAACTTCCGCAACGCTCAAAAGTGATCGCGTCGAATCGGTGACTCTGTTGGACCGTACCTCGGGAAACCAGTTCACATTAAGTGGTGATTATTTCATTGATGCCACCGAAGAAGGCGACCTGCTACCGTTGGCGAAAATCGAATTCGTTTCCGGTTCGGAATCGAAGGCGATGACGGGCGAGCCGAACGCCGCCGACAAGCCGAGGCCGAGCAACATTCAGTCGTTCACGTGGTGCTTCATTCTGGAACACGAAGACGGCAAAGAGCACGTCATCGATAAGCCGAAGGACTACGACTTCTGGAAGAGTTACCCGAACGCCGACAAGCCTCTGTTCCAATGGAACGACCCGGAATTCAGCTTTTACCCCAGGGGCGACCGCGACCCGGCTGCGACCAAACCGAACTTTTGGACGTATCGCCGCGTTATCGATTCGAAGATGTTCGTGTCCGGCAGCTACGTCGGTGATGTCTCGGTCATCAATTGGCACATGAACGATTACACGCTCGGTAGCCTGCACGGCAGTACGCCGGAGAAGGCCGCCGAACACCGCGAGCGATCCCGCCAGATGAGCATGGCACTCGTCTACTGGCTGCAAACCGAATCGCCCCGCTCCGATGGCAAGAAAGGCTGGCCCGGCTTACGCTTGTGTCCCGAGCAAACCGGAACCAAAGACGGCCTCGCGATGGCGGCGTACATCCGCGAATCGCGACGGATAAAGGCGGACTTCACGATTCTCGAACAGCACGTCAGCAAACCGATACGCGACCGCGAGTTCGGCAAAGACAATGCCACCGCCGAACAATTCAAAGACTCCGTCGGCATCGGGCATTACCTGTACATGGATTTGCACCAGACCAGCGAAGGCGAGAAGAAAGGCGGCTCGCAGGTATACCCGTTCCAGATCCCACTCGGCTCGCTGCTACCCGTTCGCGTGCGGAACGTCTTGCCGGCGTGCAAAAATCTCGGCGTCACGCACCTGACCAACGGCTGCTATCGATTGCACCCCACCGAGTGGAACATCGGCGAAGCGGCAGGGGCACTGGCAGCCTATTGCATCGCAAAGGATCTCGAACCGAAGCAAGTGCGTGCCGATGCGAAACGACTCGCCGACTACCAAGACCAACTCGCGAAACTCGGCGTTCTCCTTCAATGGCCCGCCGATACCCTCCGTAAATTCTAAAGGCGAACGATTTCCCTTCGGGTTGCGTCTTAGCGTACAATTGTGCCGACGCGGAACACCCGGAGGGAACCCATGCGCCAAATTCTATCTCGTTGGACGGCTGCACTATGCGTGCTGGCGATCGTGGCGACTCCGTGTTTCGCGGTTATCAAAAAGCTAACACCACTGAAGGAAGTCGTCGAAGGCACGAAGTTGATCTTCACGGCCGAGGTCGAGAAGATCGATGCCGACAAACCTTCGATGACGTTGCAATTCAAGGAAAATCTCAAAGGCAAGTTCGAGTTCGAATCGCTACCGGTGAACCTGAAAGGCGATAGTTTCGCCAAGAAGGACGACCACGCGAAGGTGATGCTCGAACGCCTCGCACCGGGTCGGAAGCTGATTTTGTTTGCGACGAAGGAAGGCAAAACCTATCAGGTATTCGGCTACCTGGAGGGTACGTGGTTCCAGATGCAAGGGAGCGAAGACGCGGACGGCAAATCCGTACGTTGGGCGTTCTTACACTGCGAGCCATACTTTCGCCGTACTTTTAAGGGCACCACCGCCGAGTTGAATGACGTTCTCGAAAAAGCAATTGCAGGTAAGGGTGAACCACCCGCACCCGACGAAAAAGAACCCGCCGGTTACGGGCCACTCCCCGAGAAGAAAAGCCAGTTACAGGTACCGAACCGCCAGTACACGCCAACGCTTTTCGGCGTGATTCCCTCGTTCATTCTCGTTGGGCCGCTCGCGATTATCGCTGCATTCTTCCCCGGTGTTTTCGCACGCCTCGCGATGAGCATGAAGCGCTGGCGGGCGTTCCTCGTCGTGTCGAGTACGAACA
>JAYSYI010000262.1:0-16763 GCA_043727665.1 Limnoglobus sp.
CCAGCCTTCAGGTGCCGATTCATTGCCCGCCACATAGCCGTGGAAGTCGTAAATCGTGAAGTAGTTGCCGGACTGGAGTTTCATGTCCGTCGGCAGCACAATCGCGTAGGTCCAACGGAAGTTTTCCGCTTCGGGCGTGACCGTGACCGCAACTGGCAGCAGGCCCGCTTCGACCGTCGAACCGGACGCCACAGCCACCACGGCGGCAGCGAATAATCGCGTGAACCATTTTGCGCGAATCATAGTATCGATCCTCCTAGCACGGGTATTCGAGTCGCATTCATTTCGCGGGTGGAACAGTAAGCCACCAGTCAAATCGTGTCAACCGCAGTCACAGATTCGCTCGAACGCTTGCGGCGAAGCAGGCGGACCAAGCCCATGAGCGGCAGACCCAATCCGGCGAGCGCCAGCGTTGTGGGTTCCGGCACCAAGTTCGGGTTCGGCGTCGAAGTCGGTACGGGCACCACGGTATCGGTGATGTTCGTGTCAACGCGGCCATCGACCGTACGATGCGTGCGAGCGGTGAAGAACGAGTTCGTCGCTTCGCCGAATTCCGACACGGCCCAGAAGTTACCGAGGCCGGTCTGCCCGCTGGACAGCGTCGGGCCGGTGTATTTCCACGTCAGGTTCGGCAACGCGGCACTGTCGTCCGGGTTGACGCCATCGGGCACGGGGCCGACGTTTGCGCTCGAATACGTCCAGCCATCGGGCTGGCTATTGCTCGGCGAAACGAGGCCCGCGAAGTCGTAGATCGTGAAGTAATCGCCCGAACGCAATTGCGAGTCGGTCGGTAAAACGATCGCGTAAGTCCAACGGAATTTGTCGCCTTCCGTCGCGGTCGTCACCGTCACGGGCAACAACCCGGCGCGTGCCGACTGGCCGACGAGTGCCACCGCAATCACCGCAAGTAACCGAATCCACCGTCGTACGTGTCCTGCCATTTTCGATGCTCCTTCTTAAGTTTCCATTTGGCAAATCTCGGCGATTTCGGTAAGCCCGATTGCGGAGGAAACCTTCACAATTTAGGCAGCCGTCTCGCCTAGATACCCGGCGGGAATGATTCCCCCACCAGCCGAGGCCGAACAGTGGCAGGCTTATGACGCTACCGAATCCGGGTGTCAAGCCAGATTGATTCGCGGGTAAAATGCTGCGGAATACAATGCGTGAACACCCGGTGTTCCGAACCATTCCGTGCGAGGTTTTCCGTGTCTGCGCTGCCCGATCTGAACGTGCTGTACGAAGATTTCCACTTGCTGATCGTGAACAAACCTGCGCCGTTACTGACGCAGGCCCCGGTAGGGATTCCGTCACTCGAAGCGATGGTCAAAGAGTACATCAAAGTGAAGTTGGCCAAGCCGGCGGGCGTGTACCTGGGCGTGCCACACCGGCTGGATCGCCCCGTGACGGGTGCGATTTGTTTCGCCCGCAACACGAAGGCCGCCCAACGGGTTCATGCGCAGTTTCACGAGCGCACCGTACACAAAACGTATTGGGCCATCGTCGAAGGCATCGTCACACCAGAGAGCGGCATTTGGGACGATTGCATTCGCAAACTGCCCGACGAAGCGAAAGTCGTGAAAGCGGTAGCCGGTGAACCAGGGGCGAAACTCGCGGTGCTCGAATATCGCGTGTTGCAAACCCTTGCCGATTGCACGTTCGTCGAATTCGCGCCGATCACGGGGCGAATGCATCAATTGCGGGTGCAATCGGCATGGCGCGGGCACTCCGTTCTGGGCGACATGGCGTACGCCACGCCACGCGCGTTCGGCCCACCGGCGGTCGAGCCACGCGATTGCGTCATCGCGTTGCACGCGCGGCGGCTCGAACTCGATCACCCGTTCACGAAAGTGCGATTGGCCATCGACGCGCCACTACCGGCGTATTGGTCGGGCCTCGGCATCGCCACTTGATGCGGCAGACGTACAATTCGGGTGTCGTTGAACCGACCATTCCTTATCGGAGTTTCCGCCATGATGACCCGCCGCGAAGCGTTGACGGTGGCCGCAGGTGCTGCTGCCGCGATTTTGGTACCCGCCGCGAGCCGCGCTGCCGACGAAGCCGCAGCGGGCTTCACACTGGGCAAATTGCCGTACGCCCCCGATGCGTTGGAGCCGCACATCGATGCCGAAACGATGACGATCCACCACACGAAACACCACCAGGCGTACGTAACGAACCTGAACGACTTGCTGAAGAAGAACGCACCGGAAATGCTGTCGAAATCGATTGAAGAGGTTCTGGCGAATCTGAAGGCGTTGCCCGAAGCGGCCCGTCAGGGCGTGCGGAACAACGGCGGCGGACACTGGAACCACACGTTCTTTTGGAACGTAATGGCGAAAGACGGCGGCGCGCCGAAGGGCGACCTTCTGAAGAAGATCGACGAGTCGTTCGGCACGCTCGATGGCTTCAAAAAGGCTTTCACCGAAGCCTGTACGAAGCGCTTCGGTAGTGGCTGGGCGTGGCTCGTTCCCGGTAAAGACAAGCCGCTGGCGATCGTGAGTACACCGAATCAGGACAACCCGCAGATGGAAGGTGGCGCGGCCCCGATACTCGGTTGCGATGTGTGGGAACATGCGTATTACCTGAAGTATCGCAACCTCCGCGCGAAGTACGTCGAGGCGTGGTTTAACGTCGTGAACTGGGACGCCGTCGCCGCGAACCTGGACAAAGCGAAGTAACACCGGCAGTTTGTGCGGGTCGTGCGGTTTTCGCCCGGCCCGCTTTTTCTTGTCTACATCGATCCTGCCTACTTTTCATTTTCATCCAAAACGATGATGGCACCATCTTCGTCTGTCTGGTGGGGAGCGATGGCCAAACGCGGAGATAACCGGAACAAGCCCCCGGACCCGCGCGAATTGTCTCCCGATAAATCGGAGAGCGCTGGGCCTTCTCCCCCCATGCCCGTGACAGACTCGCAACCGCACGAACAGCTTATGGTCGCCACCTTCGGCCAGATTCGCGACGAACTCGTTAGCACCCTCGCGTACCTCCTCGGCAATCGCGACGATGCCATGGATGCCGCACAAGAGGCGTTCTTGAAGTGTTGGCGTGCGAAGAGTTCGCTAGTCGACGTGCAAAACGTGCGTGCGTGGATTTTCCGGATCGGCCTGAACGCCGCCCGCGACTATCAACGTAGCGGCTGGAATAAGCGTTCCCGCCCGCTGATCGCCGAAGAAGTGTTACTCCCCGCCCACGATCTCCCCGTGGCCGATGCGATGGAAGACGACGAAAACGTCGCCCGCTTACGGCAGGCGATCCTGGACTTGCGAGACGAAGAGCGCGAGGTATTCTTGCTCCGGCAGAACGGCGATCTGACTTACGAGCAGATCGGCGAACTGCGGAATACCCCCGTCGGTACCGTGAAAACGCAGATGCGGACCGCCCTTAGCAAACTCCGAAAAGTGCTGAACCCCGAACGAGACGCCGAACCCGACGCGGACAATTGACGAATTCCTAACTATGAGTGGTCTCATGCTCCGGTGTGAAGTGTGTCGCGAACGACTGATCGATTCTCTCTACGGGTTGCTCGACCCGACCGAGGAAGCCGACGTCGCTGCGCACCTTGCCACCTGCACCGCATGTGCCTCCGCAAAAGCCGAAGCTGCGACCGCCCAAGGTTTATTCGCTCGCGCTGCAAAAGTGCCGTTCCCCGAAGTGCATTTCCAACCGCCGAGCGAAGTCACGCGGCTCGCACCCCGCCCGCTTCGCGACCGCATCACCATGTGGGCCGTGGCCGCCGCCGTGCTGCTGGCCATCGGGCTTGGGAGTTTCACCGGCCGCGATTGGGCCGCTTACCAGACGCTGAAACCGACGGTCGAAGCCGAACTCGCCGCGTTGAATGCGGAACCCATCGAACCCGACACGAAGCCGCGCGATGCGGCGAAAGCCACCGTTGCCGCCGCACAGAAAACGCACGATGCCATCATCCGCGAATGGGTGACCGCCGACGTGGCGGATCGCAGCGCGCGGACGTTCACGATCGATGTCTCCGGGCCGGCATCAGCCACGCCGGGGGCCGCGAACGAATACAGCGTGACGACGAAAACCGCCGCGCACATCGACGCGGTTTTGCAAGATGCACGCGGCACCGTGTACTGGAAGCAAACGCTTGCAACGAAGGATGCACCCGCAAAACTGAAACTGCCTGCGACGCTTTGGGAGAAAATCCCCGTCGGTGCGAACGACCTCGAACTGCGGATCGTCGCGACTGCGGACGCCACCGGCGAGAAGGCCGAACTCGCGGAGCCGATTCGCCTGCTGGCACCGGTTTACTCGACGTTCCTGGTAACTGATAAGCCGATGTATCAACCGGGTGAACCGGTGTTCTTCCGTTCGCTGACGCTCGATCGTACGCGGTTCCTGCCGCCAACTGCCGATCAGACTTTGCGGGTGAATATTCGCACGCCGGCTGGTGCGATACTGCCGAACGCGACACTCACCGGCCTGACGCTACGCGGTGTATCTTGCGGCACGTTCGCGTTACCCGTCGAACTTCCGGGCGGCGAATACACGCTGATTGCCACAGAATTACCGCACGGCTGGTCGAGCGAGAAACCACCTTCAGGGGCACCCATCGTGGGTGTGCGCAAGTTCCTCGTTAACAAATACACTCCAGAAAAGCTGCAAAAACGACTCGAATTCAGCGCCGTCAGTTTCGGTGTCGGTGACATGGTGAGCGCGATGATCAGCGTCAAGGACGGTGGCCGCCCACTGCCCAAGGCACGCCTAAGCATCCAAGTGTCTGTTGGCAAAGAAGGCCTGCCGCTCGATCCAAACACGTTGCCGGGTATTACCGATGTCAATGGCAGTGCGGTCATTTGCTTCACGCTCCCGCCCGAAGCGGAGTCTGCTGAAGTACGCCTGTCTGTGACCGTTGGTGGCGAGTTCCCAGAATCGATCGTTCGCAAAGTACCCGTCGCCACGAAACAACTCAATTTCGAGTTTTTCCCCGAAGGCGGGAACCTCGTTGTGGGCTTACCGAACCGAGTCTATTTCCGTGCCAATACGAAACTCGGTCGGCCCGCCGACATCGTCGGACATCTCCACGATGGCACGCGTAACGTCGCCGAATTGCAGACGATGACCGATGCCGGGCAACCCGGCGCGAACCAGGGCCTCGGGGTGTTCACTTTCACCCCCGAAGCGAGCAAGACTTACACAGTTAAGCTGCTGAAGCCGCAAGGTGCCGATGCAGTGCCATTTGGCTTGAAAACAAAGCCCGATGGCACGCTGTTGCGAATCGCGCAAAGCGTCGTCGACGCCAATGACCTGATCCGCGTCGCGATTTCATCGACGCGAAATCGCACGCTGTTTGTCGGGGCGTACACGCGGGGCGTTGCCATCGCGCAACAACAAGTGAAGGCGATAGCGGGGCAGCCCGTTGAGGTAATTCTGACACCGGTGGCCGGTTCGCCGGGTGGTGTCACCCGTGTGACAGTCCTCGACGAAACTGACGGTGCCCCGCTTGCCGAACGGCTGATGTTCCGCCGCCCGAAATCGCAATTGATACTGAATTTCAAGGCAAACAGCGATCTGTATGCACCTGGCGAACGTGTGAAACTGGACATCTCGGCGACGAACGAAACCGGGGCGGCCGCCGCCGCGATTGTGTGGGCCGCCGTCATCAACGAGAGCGTCGCCACGATGGCTGACGACAAAACGGACCGGTTACTGCCGACTTATTTTCTGTTGAATGGCGAGGTGCAGAAACCAGACTTGCTCGAACATTCGGACTTCTTCTTAACGTCGCACCCGAAGGCCGCCGTCGCACTCGACTTGCTGCTCGGCACCCAAGGCTGGCGTCGGTTTGCCGAACAAACGGGGCGGTTTCAATCGACGGCCGATGCCGATAAATTTCGCGTCTCGAACGGCATGAAGCCGCGGTGGCTTCGAGGGGGCACGCTTGCTGACGACCCGGTGTCAGCACGCTACTTGCCTCAATTCGACACAGCCTTGAAATCGCTCGATGAAGCGACTGCGAATTACCGGAACGTGCTGTTAGCCGCCGAGGAATCCCGCAAGGTGGCCGATGCGAATCGAGCCACGGTTGCTACCGATTTCGCCACGAATTCCAGCCAACTCACACACTATCGCAATGCGATCCAGAGCCGCACGCCGTGGCTTGCGGGCGCACTCGCAATTATTGGCGTACTCGCCATCGTTCGCGGCTCGCGTACGATTCGCTTCGGCGGGTTCGCTTTCGTGGCGATCGCGGTCGTAATCATCGCAATGTTCGCGAACACTCGCAGCGACATCGGTTCTGCGACGACTATTGAGCCGAAACCGAGTGTCGAACCTGAGCCGATTCCGGAGTCACGCGATGGCCGTTGGATGCTCGAATCGGCAAGCAAAACATCCACGCACATGCCGAAGCCATCGAACCGCATCGTCTCGAACGACGACCCGTTCCTACTCACTCGCGACACGATACCGGAGAAGGGCGTTCGCTTCGCGAATGGCTTCACCGCCGACGAAGCGCTCGGCACCACGCGAGTCAACGCGACGGGTGTCGAGGCGATTATCCGCGGCCAACGCGCGGCGATTACACCGCCCGAATTCGATGCGGCGAAGCGAGTTGCCAAGGCACTCACGCGGTCCGCGCCGTTTGTCGTTCGCGAATATGCACACACGAAACCCGTCGCGCCGAATGGCGACGACACTCGTACCGACTTCACCGAAACGGTTTACTGGCACCCGATGTTGGTACTACCCGAAGATGGCAAAGGACGCATCGAGCTTCAGCTAAGCGATGCACTCAACCCGTATCGCGTGTTGATCGCCGGGCACACGCTCGATGGTCGGCTCGGTTCGGTGACGGGCCTTATCGAAGTCCGCAAGCCGCTCGCCGTCGATATTAAATTGCCTTTAGAAATCAGTGCCACAGACCGTTTGATCGTTCCCGTTTCCATCGCCAACGGCACAACGACGACGATGAATGTGAAACTCACCGCATGGTCGGATCACTTGCCAATATTGGCGGTGGAAGCCGAGCGAACGATCACTGTCAACGCGATGTCTGCGGTGCGCATGAACGTAACGCTCAAACCATCGATCGCAAGCGGCACGGCGAAACTACGGCTCGCGGTGCGAGCGGGAACGTTCGGCGATTCGCTCGAACGAACGACGATCATCGTCCCCGATGGTTTCCCTGTGGCGGGCACGACGAACGCGATACTCAAGCAAACCGGCACCGCGAAATTGTCGCTTCCGGCGCAAATTGTGCCGGGTAGTTTGCGCGGCAAAATCACCGTCTACGCCAACGCGATGGCCGACGTGCAATCGGGGCTGAGTGGGTTGCTACGCGAGCCGAACGGCTGCTTCGAGCAAACCTCGGCAGCAAATTATCCGAACGTGCTGGTACTAGATACGATGCGCGAATCGGACAAGACCGACCCCGCGATGGCTGACCGTGCGAAGGGGATGCTCGAGCGCGGCTACGCCAAACTCGCTAGCTTCGAAGTCCCGAAAAAAACAGATGGCCGCGAAGGGTTCGAGTGGTTCGGCAAGTCACCCGCACACGAATCACTGACCGCGTTCGGACTCATGCAACTCGCCGATATGTCGCGAGTTTACCCCGTCGAACAGACGCTCATCGATCGCACGCGCGGGTTCCTGCTGTCGCGCCGCGATGGCCGTGGCGGCTTCCAACGCAGTGCGGACAATCACAGTTTCGGTGCCGTGCCGGAAGCGGTCGCGAATGCGTATATCGTCTGGACGATCACCGAAGCCGACCGCATCGGCGGTAAGCCGACGCCACTCGAAATCGAGTTGACGGCCACCTTCGCCGAAGCGATGAAATCGAACGACCCGTATCGGCTGGCACTCGTCGCGAACGCACTAATAAACCACAACGACCCGCGTGGCGATGTCGCTCGCAAGGCACTCGCGAGTTTGCAAACCGCAGACGGCGCGATGCCCGCCGCCGAGACGACGATCACACGTTCGAGTGGCATCGACCTCATTACCGAGACGACCGCACTCGCGGCGTTGGCTTGGCTGAAACCACCAATGACATTCACCGTGAATGCGGCGAACGCCACCGCGTGGCTAAACACGAAACGCACGCCGTTCGGCGCGTTCGGCGCGACACAAGCGACCGTGTTGACGCTCAAAGCCCTAGTGGAAAAGGCACGATTGAAGAACGCGGCCCCCGAGAAAGGCGAACTCATCGTTCGCGTCGCAGATCGAATCGTGGCCAAGCAGCCATTCGACACGGCAAGTACCGACCCGATTGCGGTCGAATTTACTGACGAGATTTTCGGCGAAAGTGCGAAGGAAATTCGCCTCGAAACCACCTCAACGGCGGCTTATCCGTTCAGCGTGGCATGGACTGCGAGAGCACTGAAACCGGAGACGTTTCTCGATTGCCCGGTCAAGCTCACCACGTCGTTAAGCAAGCCCGAAGCGACCGAGGGGCAGACGGTACAACTGCGCGTGCGGGTGGAAAATGCGACCGCAACCGAGCAAGGAATGGCTATCGCGATCATCGGGATACCGGCGGGTCTGAAGCTACCCGCAGACATGAAACAAATGCGCGAACTGCGCAGCATCGACTACTGGGAACAACGTGGCCGCGAACTGATCCTCTACTGGCGCGGCCTAAAACCGAAGCAGGTTATCGAACTGAATTTCGACGTGATCGCCGATGTTCCCGGCGAATTCCGCGGCCCCGCAAGCCGTGCGTATCTGTATTACCAGCCCGAAAGCCAACACTGGCAAAATCCACTCACGATCCGCATTTTGCCGTAACTCATGCCCCCTCTGGAGAGTCGGGTGCGGTGTTGGGGTTGGGCGGTTGATTGTAAACTGTCTCGGGGAAATGCTCGACGAGGTAACGTACGATCCGCTTGGCGGAGAGAATCCCTGCCGGTCGGTCGCGATCATCGACGACGGGCAGGTGTCGGTAGCCGCCGTTCTGCATTCGTTTCACGGCGGTGCGGATCGAGTCTTTCGGCTGCACGGTGACAGGGTCGCGCGTCATCACGTCTTGCACCGGCACGCTGAGGATCTTGCCCACAGCAAATACGCGCGTAAGTAAATCGCGTTCGGTGAAAATGCCAACCAACCGCCCGCTTTCGGTGACGAGTAAGCAGCCGACGCCATCGCGGCGCATAACCTCGATCGCATCGTATACGGGACGATCGGCCTCGATTTCGCGCGGCGGCGTCGGGTTCAACCGCGACACGCTGTCCACTTTCAAGTTTCTCGACAATTCCATTTGCGTCTCCGATGTGTAAAACCGTTCTGATTTTTGTAGGTCGTTGCTGAAGGTTGGGAAGCCCCGCCCCGGTGATCGTGCGATATCCAGTTTTCCATCGCCCACAATCGCAACTTCGGTTACAACGATATTCTTCCCGCCACTCCCACCGCCGGTGACACGATGACGCTACGCACGATGTGGATTTTGTTCGGTACCCTGCTCGCGACCACGGTAGTTCCCGCGGAGCCGCCAGAGATCGAATTGTGGCCGAAGGGGATGCCGGAGCCGAAAGTGCAGACAGCCCTGCCGGAGGCGATTCAGAAACCGGCGGGTGCGATCCAGCGTCGCTCGAATGTCTCGAAACCGCGGATTGTGGTTTACGAGGCGGTCGAAGCCAAGCGAACTGGTGCGGCAATGATCGTCGTACCCGGTGGCGGTTTCGGCATTCTCGCGGACGAGCACGAAGGTTCCGAAGCCTGTGTTTGGCTTAGTAAACAGGGTGTCACTGGCTTTCTGCTCTTGCACCGTTGCCCGACGAACAAGCACACCGAAGCGAGCGAAGGCCCCGTACAGGACACGCAGCGTGCCGTGCAACTCGTGCGGGAGCAGGCGGAAAAATGGAAGATCGACGCGAAGAAAGTCGGCGTGCTCGGCTTCTCCGCAGGCGGGCAAGTCACGCTGATTGCCGCCACTAATGAGCCGAAGTTTGTCGGTGCGGACGAACCAAAAACCTCGCACAAACCCGACTTCCTCGTGTTGGCATACCCGTATCGCATCTATGACGACAAGAAGAAAGTGTTGCGTGCGGACATCCGCATCGACGCGAAAACGCCACCGACATTCATCGCCCAAGCCGGCGACGATACGGCATCGTTACCGCAAGGCAGCACGTTGTTGTTTCTCGACTTGCTGAACAACAAAGTGCCCGCCGAGTTGCACATTTACGAAAAGGGCGGCCACGGCTACGGGATGCGTTCAAAGCCAAATACCACCGGCCCCACCGACTGGGGCCACCGCGCCGAAGACTGGCTGCGCCTACGCGGCCTCAGTGCGAAGTGACTTGAAGCTTGCATAGAATACTCGTTGTTACAACCCCTCGACGAAAGTGTGACATGCCCATTTCCGTTCGTTGCGAATCGTGTGGCCAGGGGCACAAAGCGCCCGATATGCTGGCCGGCAAGACGTTGAAGTGCCGCAAGTGCGGCGAGCCTTTGACGGTACCCGAAGCTGCGCCGTCGGAGCCGGAGTTCGATGCGGCCCAGTTTTTGTTGCAATCGGATGAAGCCGCACCAGCGAAACCGTCTCGCGATCCATACCCGGAGCCGGAGCCGACACCTTCGCCAAGACCCGTGAATACGAAGTCGTCGAGTGTTGCGAACTTGCCGCCACTGACTACGAACGACCCGCCATTGTGGCGTCGCTATCTACACTGGGTGCTCGTACTGGCACTGATACCGCTCGCGGTTTCGATGCTGAGTAAGCCCAACGACGAGGACATTTTCGAGCGTCTCGCCAAATCGTTAGATAACGCGACTCCGGCGGAGCAAAAGCGGTTCGAAGACAGTTTGTTGCATCCCAAATCGATAGATGACATCATTGGCAGCCTGCCGGGGCAGAAAATCGATGGCGCGTTTCTGTCGCGTTCGACGTCGGCACACTGGCTGATGGCACTCGCTGCGACGATTCTGTACATGGTGTTCTTCATGTACCTCGCGTCCGATGGTTCCGCGAAAGCGTTACAGGTTCTCACCGTCGGGCTGATTACGGCCACCGTTGGCGTGGGATTGCTCTTGCTGGTGCAGTGGATCGCCTCGTACACCGATGGCCGCATCCTCGTCGGCAAGAGCATCGTCGTGTTGTTTTTTTACATCTTCAAATTCATCGCGTTTTCGTACTCAGCCGCCAGCGACCCGGAAAATGGCTTCTTGCTCAGCTTTCTTGGTTACACACTCGGTGTTGGCCTGCTCGAAGAACTAACAAAAACGATCCCACTCTTCTGGCACCGCAACGAAGAAAACGGACGCGATACGAACTGGCGGGGCATCTTCATCTGGGGCCTCGCTTCGGGGGCGGGCTTTGGCATTGCCGAAGGAATCATGTATTCGAGCCGGTACTACAACGGCATCACTGGCCCCGGCATCTATGGCGTACGTTTTCTATCATGCGTGGCACTTCATGCGATCTGGTCCGGCTCGGTCGCGATCACGCTCTATCTCAAACGCGATCGCTTCGATGGTATCGAAGAATGGCACGGCTGGATTTGGCCAACACTCGCGGTGATCGCGGTGCCAATGATTTTGCACGGTCTCTACGATACGTTCCTCAAGAAAGATCAAAACGGGCTGGCGCTACTCGTCGCCATCGCGAGTTTCGGGTTCCTCGCGTTCCTCACCAGTCGCTTGTACGGCAAAGACGATGAAGCCGCAAAAGCGAAGATGTTGAAGGAATACAAGCGTCGAAGGTCGGCTATGGCGTGAACGCCCTACTTTTCGCCGATGGCCCAGAGGCTTTTGAAGCCGCGCAGGTAGATGCGACCGTTTGCGGTGGCGGGAGAGGCGGTGAAGTTATCTGGGAGTTTATTCTCCGCGAGTTTCTCGAATTCGCGGCCCGGTTTCACCACCACCGTCACGCCGTCGCGGCCGACGAGATAGATCTTGCCGTCGGCAAACATCGGGTTGGCGCGGTGCCGCATATTCGTGATTCGCTGTTCGTAAATCATCTTGCCGGTGGCTGCTTCGTAGGCGTAAAGCGTGCCACCTTCGCCCATGATGTACACGATGTCACCGACGAGTAATGGCGAGGGCACATCGGGCGTGTCCTTCGTCAAACGCCAAAGTTCGCCGGTCGCATTTGGGCCAATGCTGCCCTTCAATTTCGTCGGATCGATGGCAACGGTTACGCCACGCTTGCACGATGGCACGACGATCAAATCGGGCGTTACTAGTGGGCTAGAAACTGCACGCCAGGCGTTGTTGTACTTCGCCTTCGGGTTCAATTCGGTCACTCGCCAAACTTCCTCGCCGGTCTCCAGATTGTGCGCGGTGCAGTAATCGTTACCGTGTGAAATTAGCAATGCCTCCGATCCCTTTTCCCAGATGAACGGTGAGGCGTAGACATCCGGCGATTCGCCGCGACCATCGCTTTTGCGGGCGTGGTTCCAAATTTCGTTGCCCGTCGCGGCATCGAGTGAGACGAGCAATTGCGCCTTGCGGTGAAGCAGCGACAGGTACAATCGGCCTTTGTAAAGCACCGGCGTCTGGTGGATGCCGAACTGGATCTCGAACTTGCCGTACTTCGATTGCGCATCGAAACCCCAGACCTTCTTGCCATCGAAATCGTGTGCGGTCACGCCGCCCGAACCGATGAACGTGTAGACGTGTTTGCCATCGGTACTGCACGACGCGGAGGCATCGTTGCCTTCGTCGTTGCGGTAGGCTTTCTTGGCGCTGGCCCCGAGCGTTTCGGACCATTTCACTTTGCCATCGGTGCCGATGGCGTGGAGTTTGAGGTCGGCAGAATCTTGCGTGGTCAGGAAGATATTTTCGCCCCAAATGCACGGCGTCGACGCGCCCGACCCTGGCAACGGGCAGTTCCAGACGATGTGCGAACTTTCGGACCACGCGGTCGGAAGTCCCTTCTCGGTGCTGTGGCCATCGTTTTTGGGGCCGCGCCACTGCGGCCAATTATCGGCCCGCACAGACACCGAAGCCGCGAGCAACATCCCGAGAGCGAGTAGGGAACGAAACAAAGTGGCAACCCTCAAAAGTACCCGGCAGGAATGCGTGTCACACGCGGTGATCGTATCGCTGCAAGCGTATCAGAAAGCGACTGCACGGGCAACGCTTTGGATTGTTACTGCGAAAAGGGATGGTCTGTTCTCATGGCTTCGGTCCTGAATGGACCGCTCGCGTAGCCTATGGTGGTACCATGGGAGTGGGCCGTACCCATTGTCAAAGTACTTCTTGCGTCGCGTCTCGAAGACTCGCCACGACTGGTTTTTTAGGGTATTTTGCCCCCGCGCAGGCTAAAGACCTGCGGCTACCAGAATAAGAAATGAACTGACACTCCGTGCCGTCTGAAAAGGCATTACTTTCTGCTTCGCGAGGTGTCGCTCACAGATCCGGATAACGGCCTCGACATGCGGAACGCGAATCGTTATTTTGCGACTCACTCAGAGGGTCAGAAGATGAAAATCGCAAGTATGCTGTTGATCGCTACGGTCGTCGTGGCTTCGTTGGCGGGCGCGTACTTCCTCGGTTCGCAATCGAAAGAGCCATCGGAAGCGTCGCAGAATATGGACGTTCTGACGCAATCGATTTCCAACTCGTTCGTGATTCCCACGGGGCTGACCGTCGCAAAAACGGATGCGCTTCCGCCAATGGCGAACCCGACCGGCTTGCTTCTCGGCGAAGTGAAGGTACCCAAGAACTTACTCAACGGCCCCGAGCAAGTGGCGACGGATTTCATCGTTCCGGACATCAAGCTGGAAGTGAAGTAGCTCGCGATGGAACGCAAAATCGCCTTCTTTTTCGTGCTGATCGTCGGTGTCGCCTGCGGTCTCGGCGTCGGAGTGTTGTTCGCGCAGCCGGTCGAACCACCCGCAATCCTCGCGGTTCCTCATTCGGAAGCGGCACCAAATCCGGGTGCCAAGGTGCGAGATTGGTACGATGTCGCGGACATCGTGTTACGGGTCGTGACGATCGTCGTGCTTTCCGGCGGCTTGCTCGGCACATTCGCGGTCATCACGTCGTTACGTGCGAGTGCCTACAGTCAGATTTACTCGCGGTTCCAAGGCGTATTGCTCAAACTCGCGGAACATCCGCAACTGTTCGAACGTATGAAACGCGAAGAATATTCGCTCGCCGAAGACGATCCGACCGACCCGCATTCGCAAACGAACCCGCACCGCTTCATCGCGAATTGCATCGTCAATTTGTACGAGGAAGCGTTCCTACTTTACAACGCACGCGTGCTTTCGGTCATCGATACCGTTCCCGACGATTACTGGCAATCGATGCTCGGGTCGATGCGTTCGGCGTTCCGGTTGAAATACGTTCGCACGCACTGGGAGCATCGCCAGCCCTCATTTTCGCCGAAGTTCAACCGCTTCGTGAAAGACGAAGTCTTGCCGCCAATCGCATAATCACAAGCAAATAAAGCACAATCCCGCTTGCTCACGGTTATCGCTGTCGCATTTTCCCTGCAGTGTAAAGTGCTGTCATGACGGTCAATTCGGCATCGGGACGTTGAAAGATCGAGTCGGATCGGGTCGCATCTGAGAATTGATCGAATCGATCTTTCAGCGGTTCGTCGAAGTACGGGTACGCGAATTGGCGTAGATAATCGAAGTGATGCTTCAGGTAAGTTGCGGTATGGTTCTCGAACGGTGCAGTCCGTTCGAAGGCCTGAACACGACGGCGTACGTTCGTGAAGCCGGCTTCCCGAAGCTGTTTGCGTAGCCGCCGCGCGGGGGAATGTTTCGTTCCGCTGCCATACTTTGCTCGTGTCGCTTGCAACAGCGCGGCGGGGAGTGCAGCTTCGAGTTCGACGGGCCACGGTAACATCACGTGGTGAAATTCGTCGACTTCATACACGACCACTTGCCCCACGTTCGAGATCAATCGATGCATCTCCGCCAGCGCTCCCTTCGGGTCGAGGCTGATGAGGCTTTCCGCACACCAGATCAAATCGAACGATTCTGCATCGTAGGGAAGGTGATAGGCATCGGCCGATTGCACGTGAAACTGATCCGGTTGAAGCATGGACTTCAATCGGTCGCGAAGTGGCTCGATGTAGGCTTCACAATTGTCGATCGCAGTAAGATGTTGGCCTTCGCGAATACGGCCGGCAAGCAAACCGGTGTAGAAGCCTGAGCCGCACGGCACATCAAGAATCGGCTTGTGCGGGATCCATTTCAGCCGCTGAATCATCCGCGTCAGTTCCGGTTCGAATGCCTTGTGAAACGATCCCTGATACTGATCGTATTCTGGCGTGTGTCGGCTCATTATCATCCTTGTCGGGAACGGCCCGTGCGGTTTTCGGGTTGGTGCGAGGACTTCGTCGAAGGCCGTGCGGCGGGTAGTCCTTTCGTCATCAATCGCGATTTCAGCGTGGACTTAGGTTTTGGTGCTTCACCCACTTCTTCGGGTTTTGCTTCGGGTTTATCGAGAATGCCGAGCGTCTCCCCAACGGGATGAATGACGTGTTTATCGGCCGCGTCGATCACTTCTACGGCAGCATCGGCGATGGCTTCGCGCACCTTGCCGAGTACGGTTTTTCTGGCCATGATTTCTATCCTTAAACAGGTTTTCGGTCGAAGCGGTAGATGTCAGCATCCGGGTTTGGGCGTCCGAGGCAATGATCGGTGAGAATTTTTGCCGCGATCACGCTCATGGTGATACCGTTTCCGCCGAACCCAACTGCGAAGCAAACGCCGGGCCATTCGGGCGGTTCACCGATACATGCGAGGCCATCTTCACTCTCGCCGAATGTTCCTGCCCAGTTGTAAGCGACTTCGAATCTCGATCCGGGAAACAACGCTTCGAATTGGTTCACGAGCCGAGCTGTTTTGCGTGCCAACAGCGATTCGGAGCGATGATCGCTCGAGTGCGGCGTGTCTTCGCCACCGATGAGGATCCGATGATCCGGCGCCGTTCGCAGGTAGAAATACGGGCGTGCGGTTTCCCAGATCAGACAGTGATTCGGCCAATTCGGCATCGGGTCCATCGGCTCGCTGATCGCCGCAAATGTGCTGTGTAACGTACCGCGATATCTTTTCAGATATTCTTTCGATTCGTACCCCGTCGCCATAATGAGTTTGCCCGCAGTCACCGGTAACCCGCGATCGGTCTTCAGTTGAAACCGGTCACCATCGCGATCGAATTTCTCGACTTTCGTTCGATCGTAAATCCTCGCTCCGCGTTTCTGAGCGGACTTCAACAATTCGTGCGTGAATTGGAACACGTCGATCACCGCATCGCCGCGACTGACGATTCCGGCGGGGGCAGCGAATGGAAAGCGTTCCGCCACTTGTTTGGCATTGAGGTACTCGACGTCGAATCCGTGGGTTTTGCGGCATTCGTATTCGCGAAGCAAAGGTTTCTTGTGCGAATTTCGGCTCGCAAAGTAAAAGCTATCGCGACGTTCGAATTCGCATGACGTCGGTAATTGTCGAGTGATATCTTCGATTCGATCGATCGCTTCCAGACCGAGCCGGTAGGCGCGTACGGCTTTCTCTTCACCAATCCGTTCGATGAGTTGCGAAAGTTCGGTGTCGATTTCGTACTGGAGCAATGCCGTACTTGCAACCGTGCTTCCCGTCCCAGCATCGCGTTGATCGAGTACGACGCAGTTCAAACCGGCCTCGGAAAGCGCATTGGATATCAAAGCACCCGTGATACCTGCACCGATAATCGCCACATCACAATGTTCCGCGGAATTCAAGGCGGGATACGCGTTGAGGAAGCCATTTTTCGCGAGCCAAAATGGTTGACCAGTTCGCAAATCCATTTTCAATGACCTCTCAATCGCAACTCATCTGCACAGTTTCACGCCATCCTCCCGT
>JAYSYI010000263.1:0-5541 GCA_043727665.1 Limnoglobus sp.
CGTGATTTCTCAAGAAGAAACGAACCAGAATTGTGACAGTAGAAACCGATAAAATCTGTGTGTCAAGCCCAACTTCGCGTCACTTGGGGGTGCCCCTACGAAATCCCTTCCTCGCTAGCGCGTCGGGCTAACAATTCCGAACGGTAACGTCTCATTTCCGACCGCGAGGAGTAGAGATACATTATTGCAATCGCTCGTAGTACGGGTCATTCTGAGGCTCAACCATGTTGTCGATTGTTTGTCCTGCATGCGAGAACCCGTTCCAGGTTCCCGAGTCGAAACTGGGCCAGTTCACCCGATGCTCCGATTGCGAGCATCGGTTCGCGGTCGTGATCGATGGCCCGGTTGTCAGCGAGGATCCAGACGACGCCCCGCAACCGGTTCAGCGAAAGAAGAAGAAAAAGAAAACGAAAAAAGGAATCCGCGCGAAGTCGAAGCTTCCCGTGGGCATCTACGTCGCGATTGCGTTGTTGGTTACCATTTTCTTCGTCAGTATTATTTGGTTTGTGTCGACCTCCGGTCCGAAAGCGCGCGGTCCGGTTCAAAATGGTAACGGCGGCGAAGAGGATACACTTCGAATCGATCGGGAACCGAAGGGTATGGTGCCCAGTTAAAGAGCGCGGTTTCCCGTTTCTTGCGAATGCCATTTCTGGTAAACTGCGTTTCTCACCGACTCTCTCCGTTTCTTGAGAATCTCATGACGCGAACTCCTCTCGGACGGCGGACGTTTCTTCGGTCTGCGGGTGTTGCGATGGCGTTGCCGTTGCTCGATGTGATGTCGCCGCGTGGGCGTGCGGCGGATGTCGTGCCGCGGCGGATGGTGGCCATCGAGACGAACATGGGAATTATGCCGCAGTTCTTCTTCCCGGAGAAAACGGGGAAAGACTACGCGCTATCGCCGTACCTGCAACGCCTCTCGTCGCACCGCAAGAATATGACCGTCTTTTCCGGCGTTAGCTTGCCTGGCGTGACGGGTGCGCATGCGGCGGAGAAATGCTTCCTCACGGGGACGCCGCACCCCGAGCGTGGTGGCTTTCGCAATGGCGTCTCGCTCGATCAACTCGCCGCCGAAACCATCGGCAACCAGACGCGCTACCCATCGCTCGTTCTCGCCATGAGCAGCGAAGGCATGACGCTGAGCTACACGCGCAGCGGTGCGCCGATCCCCGCCGAACGCAGCCCGAAGAAAGTCTTTCAGACGCTGTTTCTGCAAGGAAAGAAGGAAGAAATCGCTGCGAACGTTGAAGCGATTCGGCAGGGCCGCAGTATGCTCGACTTCGTTGGCGAGCAATCGAAACGCCTCAATCGCAAACTCTCGAAAGACGACCAACAGCGGATGGATCAGTATGCTACATCGGTTCGCGAACTCGAACGGCGGCTGAATTCGTCCGAAGAATGGGAATACAAACCGAAGCCAAAAGTGACGGCGACCGCACCCGAAGACATCGACGACAACCGCGAGTTCGTGCGAAAAACGAAGTTGATGTTCGACGTAATGAAACTCGCAATCGAAACCGACTCGACGCGGATCCTTTCGCTGTTCATCGACACGACCGTCATCCATAACATCACGCACCACGGCAACCGGCCTGAGGCAATCGCCGAACTCCGCGCGAAGGAAGAAGGCCAGTTCGACGTGCTCAACGGCTTCCTTAACGCGCTCACGGAAACGAAGGAACAGGGCCAAACGTTACTCGATCGCACGATGGTCCTGTACGGCACGCCGATGGGCAGCGCGAACTCGCACTCAAACGTCAACCTGCCGGTGTTGCTCGCGGGTGGCGGATTCAAGCACGGCCAGCACCTCGGCTTCGACACGCAGAACAATTACCCGCTCTCGAACCTGTACCTTTCGATGCTCCATCGCCTCGGCATCGAAGCGAAAGAATTCTCGAGTTCGAAAAGCACCATGACCGGATTGGAGTTGGCATGAGGTTGAGCATCTGTGCCATCGCGGTGTGGATTTCGGCAGCGGGTATGAGTGGCGCGGCCGATCCGGTGTTGCCCGCGTTCCTGGCGAAACATTGCCAGGAGTGCCACAACGCCGACGTGAAAGAAGGCAACCTGAACCTCGCGGCGTTCGCGTTCGACCTCGAGAATGCGGACAATTTCACGCGATGGGCGAAGCTGCACGACCGAATCGAATCGGGCGAGATGCCGCCGAAGCGACGCGAACGCCCAGAAGCGACCGAGACTGCGGCCGTGTTAAAAAGCCTTTCGCAAAAGCTGATTGCCGCGGAAAGGAAACGCTTCGAGGGTGAAGGCCGCACGGCGGTCCGCCGCCTGACGCGCGGTGAATACGAGAACACGATCCGCGATCTCTTCGACATGCCGGGCATCGCCGTGCAAGCGAACCTCCCATCCGATGGCATCGCGCATGGCTTCGATAAGAACGTCGATGCACTCGATATTTCGCACGTAAATCTGGCGAAGTACATCGAAGCCGCCGACCACGTTCTCGACTTGGCGATTGCCACGCGACCCGAAGCGCCGAAGGTGCAGACGCGGCGCATCTCGCTTGCGAATCGCGGCGGATTCGTCGCGGGCATCGTGCTCAACGGCGATGGCGTGCTGCTAAAAGACAAGAAGCCCGACCCCGAGTTTCCGCCCGCCGGCGACCAATCGCACTTCGACCACGGCGCACACGAACGGATGAACGCGTTTCCCGTAACCAGCAGCGTCGGGTTGTTTCGCCACGAAGACGAATCGGTCAGCCCGTACTTTGCTGAACACGTCACGATTTATCCGGGGCTGTACCGCGTGCGTACGTCACTCTGGAGTTTCCAGTGGGATAAGGGAAAAGTGCTGCCGTCGCGCGGTACCGAAGCGGCGCGGCTCTCGGTCGTGCAACTCACCGGCGACGGGCGCGGTGGCCAACATCCGAGTTATGTTCTCGGCTACTACGATGCGCCGTCGATCCAGTCGAAGACGCACGAACTCGTCACGTGGATGAACCACAACGAGATGATCGGGTACAACGTCGCGTCGTTGGCACCCGTAGCCAACTACAACCGCAAGGGCCGCGCGATGGCGTTCGTCGGGCCGGGCATCGCCTGCGATTGGCTCGACATCGAAGGGCCGCTGCACGAAGTCTGGCCACCGAAAAGCCACCGCGTACTGTTCGGCGAACTGCCGATTGCGGAGTATAAGGGCGCAAAACCGCCGGTTCGCAAGCCAGTTCGGCAGATCGGCGCAGGCCTGAACCGCCCCGATGCCGTCAGTGGTTTGTTCACCGTGACGAGCCAAGATCCACTCGTTGATGCGGACAAGTTGCTCGCCGCGTTTTTGCCGAAAGCGTTCCGTCGGCCCGTCGAAGCCGATGTGCGCAAGGCGTACGTGGCAAAAGTGGCGGAGCGATTGAAACTCGGCGACAGCTTCGAGACGGCGATGCGTTGGGCGTACCGGGCCATCCTTTGCAGCCCCGATTTCCTCTACCTCGTCGAACCGGTCGGTAAGCTCGACGACCACGCACTCGCCTGTCGGTTGTCGTATTTCTTCTGGAATTCGCAGCCCGACGCGAAGCTAATGCAACTCGCTGACGCAGGCACATTGCACGACAAAGCCATTTTGCACGCCGAAGTCGAACGGCTGTTGCGCGACCCGAAATCGCAACGGTTCGTCGACGATTTCCTCGGCCAGTGGTTGAAATTGCGCAACATCGCGAGCAACGACCCCGACCGTAAACTGTACCCGGAATTCAGCCCGTACCTGCAAGATTCGATGGTGGCCGAGACGCGCGCGTACTTCCGCGAGTTGCTCGAAAAGAACCTGAGTGCCGCGCACATCGTGCGTTCGGACTTCGTGATGGTCAACGAGAAACTCGCGAAACACTACGGTATTCCCGGCGTGATTGGCTCGCAGATGCGGCGAGTCGCGTTGCCGAAAGACTGCCCGCGCGGTGGCTTCCTCACGCAAGCGGCCGTGCTGAAAGTGACCGCGAACGGCACGACGACATCGCCGGTGCCGCGCGGGGCGTTCGTGCTGGAGCGCATCCTTGGCCAGCACCCCGAACCGCCGCCACCGAACATCGCTGCCGTCGAGCCCGACGTTCGCGGCGCGAGCACCATCCGCGAATTGCTCGATAAACACCGCAATAACGCCTCGTGTGCCACCTGCCACGCGAAGATCGACCCGCCCGGTTTCGCGATGGAATCGTTCGATGTCATCGGCGGCCAACGCACGCGCTACCGATCCATCGGCAAAGGCGATACCCCCGAACGCGGCATTATCGATCCGTTCATCGGCATCGAATTCAAGCTCGGCCCGCCCGTCGATCCATCGGGGATGTTGCCCGATGGCCGAAAGTTCGCGGGCATTACGGACATGCAAACGCTGCTCGCCGCCAACCCCGATCTGTTGTTAAAAAACCTCGCCTCGCAGTTCGCGGTGTACAGCACCGGCCGGCCGATCGCGTTCAGCGATCGCGCCGCGATTGCCACCATCGTGGGCCAAACGAAAGCACAAGGCCACGGCATCCGCACGCTGATACACGAACTCGTACAGAGTCCGTTGTTTCAAACGAAATGACGTTGGGTCTATCGCGGGAGGCGTCGCCAGGCGATGCCTTCGAGCAGGTGCAACAGCACCAGGCCGCCGAGCGCGGCGGCGGCGCACCACGGATAGAATTCGCGGTAGCGACGATATTGGTAGCTGACAATCGACTGGCGTTCGAGTGCGTCGATCGCGCGATACACACTCAATAAATCGGTGCCGCCGTTGGCCGTGAAATGCTGGCCGCCGGTTCGCTCAGCGACCGCTTGCAGTACCGCACGCCCTTCCTGCCGCTGCTTGGCGTCGTCGGTCGTTTCGCCCGCTTTCGCTTCGCCACCGCAATCGATCGTGTAAATCGGGATGCCCAGATTGGCAGCGAGTTGAGCGGACTGTCGCGGTTTTAGCACATCGACTTTTGTGGCATTATGCTCGCCATCGGAAAGCAAAATCATCACGCGTCGCCCGTTCGTTGCCCCTTCGAGCCGCAGCACGCCTTCCGCAATTGCGTCGCCAACGTTCGTACCCGCATCGAGTCCGTCTCGCGGTTTTTGCACATCGAAAATGGCTGCGAGTACGGTGTGGTTCAACGTCAATGGGCACTCGGTTTGCGGCCATGCGGCGAAGGTGACGAGCGCGACGGCATCAGCGGGGCGGCCCTCGAACTTCGTGCCATCGGGGGCGGTGCCGCCATCGACGAAGAGCAAGAACGATCGCTTCGCCGCATCGAGCCGCGAGATCGGCGGCGCGTTAGTTTCCCAGCTAAAATCGGGGTTGGCCATGCTGCCGCTAACATCGCAAACGAGCGCAATGGCGATGCCATCGACCGGCAATCGCGTTTGCAGATCGGGCCATCGCGGCCCCGCCGCACTCAGGATCAGCAAACCTAGGACGAGCGCCCGCCCCACGGCTGACACCCATTCCGCAAGCACTGCACGGCCACGCGGCAAGCCATCGAGCAACGCGAGTTGCGAGTACCGCAGCGCCGGTTTCGCGCGACGAAACCACCAGACGCCGAACAGCACGCCGAACGGCAACAACCACAAATAGATC
>JAYSYI010000264.1:0-1742 GCA_043727665.1 Limnoglobus sp.
CAGCAATCTGCCGCAAATGGCACGTTCCTTCCACCCGCTCGCCAACTATCGGTAAACCCCGATGCGTCTAGCCTGTATTTGCGGCAACTGATTAAATCCGAGTGGATGACCACACTGTTTCGCGGCCCCGGCGACATCGATAACTTTACAAACGAAACACAGGAAATCCGATCGGCGTACCGTCGGCTGCTTAAAGAACCGACGATTAAAAACGCGATCACGTCGAAAATCAATGCCGTCGCATCACGCCCGATGCGCGTGATACCCCGCGACAAGAAAAGCCCTCTCGACAAAAAAGCCGCCGCGTTCGTCGATTGGTCGCTTAAACGGTCCCTTGGCGGCGTTGCGGGCGCTATCCGGGCCATCGGTATCGGCGCGCTGATCGACGGTCACAGCGTTTCACAGAAATGGATGGAGCCGAGCACTGACCGCATGTGGCCCGGATTTTGGACTTTGAAACAACTGGTGCCGGTCGACACGCAATACCTACGGTTCGACCTCGACCAGTTCAAAAATAAAATCAATATCCGTGGAATGCAAGCGAACGGAGGCGAAGCGTTTGACCCGTCTCAATTCGTGCTTTACGTATTCCAACAAATGTTCATGTCTCCGTTCGGCACATCCGACCTGCGAGCCGCGTACCGTGCCGCGAACCTGATCGAAGCCGCCGTAAAACTTCGTGCGATCCTGCTTGAAAACTTCAGTGGGCCGTTTCTCGTCGGCACATACCATGCGGGAGACCAGGGCCAGAAAACCGAAATGCTTCAAGTCCTTCGAGAAGCACGGGCGATGGGCTACATGGCCGTTCCGGAAGGCGACGAAATCAAGGTTTTGAACCTTGCACAGTCGGCGGATGGGCAATTTTCATCTGCAATTGAAGACTATCGCAAGGAGATCTACACGGCGATCAACGGTTCATTTTTGCAATTCACCGAAGGCGCGGCTGGTTCGGAGCGAGGTAGCACAAAAGTCCACGAGGACGTTGCGGAACTGCGCATTTGGTCTTTAGCGGACGAAATTGCGAGCGTGATTAACAACCAGTTGATTCCCGACCTCGTCGAATCGAATTTTGGCAAACAAGCCGGAATGCCGATGATTGTGTGTGGCACAAAAGACATCGAGCAATGCACGAAATTTATCGCGAACGTGAAGTCCGCTCAGTCGATGGGCGTCGAAACAAGTTTAGACCAGTTTTACGAAGAATCCGGCCTCGAACCTCCCGAAGACGCAGATGACATGTTGCCGAAGCCCGCGCCGCCGCAAGGGCCGCAAGGTGGGCCGCCTGCCGGAATGCCTCCTGGTTTGCCGGGCCAGCCCGCGACTGAACCTTCGGTGAATCCGGACGCGGGCGGCGACGCGGGCGGCGAGCCGCCTAAGAATCCGGTGGCCGGCTCACCGGCCCCTACGTCTGCGATGGCCGACATTTCTAACAAGAGCGACAAAAGCGGGTATTACGCATCGCTTATCGGGGCGGCTACGACCCTGATCGGCGAAGGCCACGACCCCAAGGAAGTGGGACGCATCATCGCCGAGATGGCGGACCATCACGGCGGCTACCCGGCCCCGTCCCAGTCGTTCGCAGATTGGGACGAAGGAAAGCACCCCCGAGGTGACAACGGGCGGTTCGTCAACGCGATGCGGATCGCAGAAGCGCGACACGACCCAGCCGCAGCCAAGGAACTTCGCGCGGAAGTCACCGACCCGGAAGAGCGGAAGAAACTCGACGCCGCACTCGGTTCGAA
>JAYSYI010000265.1:0-16675 GCA_043727665.1 Limnoglobus sp.
TGGCCGAGCCAGCCGAGCGGTTCCCACGTCAGCCAGCGTCCCGCCTTCGCGTCGGCGACACTTTCCCCGAGCCGCCGGGCCGCCGCAAGCAGCAGTGTCACCGCGATGTCAGCCGTCGCTTCGGTAAGTACGCCGGGCGTATTGCCAACCGGGATGCGCCGCACCGTCGCCGCCGCCACGTCGATGTTGTTGACGCCAACCGCGAAATTCGAGATCACTTTTAGCCGTGGTGCCGCATCCATAATCGTGGCATCAATGCGGTCCGTAAGCAGCGAAATCAAACCCTCGCAGTCGCGGACTTTCTCGCGCAGCACGTCCGGCGTTGGCGGCAATCGCTCCGGCCAGATCTCCAGTTCGCACGATTCGGCGAGCAACTTCAGGCCGACATCCGGGATCTGCCGGGTAACGAATACGTGTGGACGCATGGCAAAACTTCTCGTGTCGAATCGGGGGCAGAGAAACTTTAGCGAAATTGGCGCAGACACGGAAAAAACTCGGCGGTATTGCGCCACCCGACTGCCTAAATCTATCGAGCATGGAGAACCGTACATGACCCTGACGCGTTGGAAACTGCTAGCTGGCGTACTCGGCATCTCGATTGCCGGCGTGGTGGCTTCGGCCGACCCGCACTGTTCGGGCAACAGCCCGCTCCAGTCTCGCCGCCCCGCTACGCCGCCCGTGCAAAACGCGAACTACGCGCCGACGGTTTCTATCGTGCCGCTGATCGTTCCCGTAACGGCAAGCGAAACCGCCCAGGCCGTGACCGCGCCGCCAATCACCCCATCGTTGCCGATGTTCGAAGTACTGCCAGCCGTGGGCGTGCCAACGCTGGTTGTCGTACCTGCACCGAAGCCGCTTGAAATTCAGCCGCTCGTTGCGATTCCCGACGCGGTCAAGGCACCGGCTATCACCCTGCCAACATTCACGCCGGTTGCGGATAAAGTCATCGACTTGCCGTTACCGATGACCGTGGTGAAGCCGATCCCGGTCCCAGTCGTTGCACCGATTCCCGAACTTCCCACGAAGCCTCCTGTTCAGTACGCCACTCCTCCCACTTTTGAAGCTCCAGTAGTACGGGATGTGCCCGCGGTCGTAGCGAGCCGGAAGCCATTGGCGAAGCCCGAGGAAACGCCGACGGAGGCTTCGTCGGTTCGCGTGGTGGTGCGTTTGGGGAATTCGCAGCCAAAGTTTGAAGTTTTGAACGGCGAAGAAGTGCTGTTGAAGGCGACGTGCGAGAAGATCGATGTGCGTTCGATCGGCAAGGGCGAAGGCGTGACGCCGTTGAAGGCAACGGGTGGCGTTCGCTTCACCGCACCCGGTTGCGAAGGCACCTGCGATCAACTCACCGTGCTACCGGGCACAGGCGAAGTCGAACTGGCAGGAACCGTCAACGTACGCTGCAAGAACGGCAAAGCGGAGACGGTCATCGTCGCCGACCACATGCGGTTCAAGCTCGGGGCAGACCCGACGTTTGCCGCCCCCGCACCAACAACCGCGTACAAAGCCGATTTGCCGCCCAACTGAATCGACATAAGTCAGAATTAAGGACACCCCAAAACCATGTTTTGGGGTGTTTTTTGCATCTTTTAGGGATTTTCAGTTCCCCTTAATTAGCCGCGACGCGAAGGCTTTGCGTAGCGGAGCGCGTGGACCGCCATATGCAGACAATCCTCGAATCGGGGTGACGCGCACGCGTTACGAGGACTCCGCGTCGCGGCTAATTGCGAAGGCTAATGACCTGCTGCCAGAATAAGACAAGAAAAGGTAACTCTGCTATTTAAATCGGCGTCTATACATCGCGCAAATCCTGATGCGTATGAACAAAGTCGTTACTTGGAGATCTGCGACGCAGGAATGAGAAATACAATTGGCTCGTTACCAGCATACTCCCAGAATACCTCGAGTTTTAATTCTTCCGTGAAGTCTTCCGGCACCTCGAAAACGAGTGGATCGACAATTTTACCCGTCGTGAGATTGGAAAGTTCCGTTCGTCTCCCATCCGGCCATAGCCCTTCGCCGTCGGTTTCAATGTGTTTGATACTAATATTCTTTTGGTTCTTCAGATTCACTTTCGGCCCGGCAAACGTCAGAAATCCGACGGGTCGATCCGCTCGGTCGAGACATATTGCCAATTCGATCACGAGTGACGCTTTCGCAGAAATTTTGTGTTTCGAGCGGTTGACGAACAATGACCTTGAGACGCGGGCACTGCGCACTTCGACATTGACGTTTTTGATTTTGATTCGGTCGTTAGCCAATGAGCGAACTGCCGGTGCCGGCGCAGTTGCTAATGCCGGCGCAGTTGTTGGTGCCGGTTTGAATTCAGCCGGATTTGCGTCTTCTTGGCCTCTTGCTGTCGTTCTTGGCTCGAGCCGCGGTCCGGTCGGGGCATCGTATCGAGGTGTCGGAATGCTACTCCCCGAGCCTGGTGCGCTACGCATGTGAGGAGCAACGTAGGTACCGTCTTTTCTTGTGTAACCTTGAACGTGTACAGATTTGCCGCCGGCCTGGGCAACGACATGACTAATCGCCAAACAGAGCATTGTGAAAAGGATTCGCACGAAAAAAGTCATGGTTATCCTCCTCCCGTTCGCGTAATGGAAGAGACAACCAGCCCGATCGCGATGATGAGAGCGACCAGAATAATCGCCATGGGGATATTGCCTTCTTTAATCAACTTCCACTCATCGATCCCTCGTGTCGCTAACGTGAAAATCTTCAACGCCAGAAATACGCCCACCCCCATCGAGACGGAACCTACGATAGCCCAGCCAAATGTGATGGCGTAGGCGACGCCCAGCTGTTCCCAGTTCATTCCATCTCCAAAGATTATGCTGCAAATCTACCGTTTGATTGATTAAGCATAACAAGTCGACGATCAATTGCAATCGTTAAAATTTTGCGTCAATGTGTGCCACACAGGCGAAAGGATGCCCCAGGGCTGACAAAATCGTTTGCCCGGCCAACTGCCGGGCTATTTCCTATCTTGTACTGATACGATTCTCGCTCCTGTTTCTCGAAAGGCTCGTGATGTCCGAATTGAATGCGACGCAGATTTTCTACCACGAAGGCACCGTGACCCGCGACGAACGGGCGAAGTTGCTCAAGCAATCGGGGGCCACGTTGTGGTTCACGGGCCTGTCCGGTTCGGGGAAATCGACCATTGCCGTTGCGCTCGAACAAGTCCTGATCGCTCGCGGTCATGCCGCCTATACGCTCGATGGCGACAACATTCGCTTCGGCCTGAACGCCGGCCCGAAGATCCTCATGGACACGCGCAAATACTCGGAAGAGTCGGCAAAGAAGTTCGGCCTCGCGTTCTCCGCCGCCGACCGCGAAGAGAACATTCGCCGCATCGGCGAAGTCTCGAAGTTGTTCGCCGATAGCGGGCTGTTCGCGCTGACGAGTTTCATCAGCCCGTACCGCAAAGACCGCGACGCCGCCCGTGCGATTCACGCCGATAACAAAGCGGGTGCGATCCCGTTCATTGAAGTGTTCGTGAACACGCCGATTAGCACGTGCGAAGAGCGCGACCCGAAGGGACTGTACAAACAAGCCCGCGCTGCTGTGGCCGCCGGAAAAGGCATGGGCTTCACGGGCGTCGACGACCCGTACGAACCACCGCTGAACCCCGAACTGACCTTCGACGCCGCCACGCAAACCGTGCAAGAAGGCGTCGCCATGATCATCAATTACCTGCAAAGTAAAAGCCTCGTCCGCAGTTAATTCGGGTACGAACTCGCAAGTCACTCCGATGATTTTCCGGTCGCTCGTAACTTTCCGCTAATTACGAGGATCGTTAAGCCGCACATTGCGAGCGCGATGCCGGCGGCCATTCCGAATAGCACGGTGGACACGGGTACGCTTGCGGCGAGTGCTCCGGCGGTCGGGTGGCCGGGCAGACTGCTGCCGCTGAGCATCATGGCCCAGATCGCCATCACTTTGCCGCGCGAATGGTTCGGCGCACTCGTCTGCATCGTTGATTGCGCCGTGGATAGGTAAAGCACCATTCCGAAGCCCATCAGTACACAGCAAACGACGGCCAGCGGAAATGTCGCCACCAGCGCGAGGCCGAGTACGCCGACGAGGCAGATGGCGACACCGAACAGCAAGAACCGGCCACTGCGCCGGTCGTTCGCAAACGTCGCCGTGGCGAGCGCCCCGACGAGTGCGCCGCCACCGAATGCACTGAGCAGCAAGCTGTAAGTCCGCTCGGCTTCGCCCAAAATGAGCCGCGTATAAGGTGGCAGCAGCGTCAGGATCGGCCACGCGAACACGCAGAAAAAGCCCGTCAGCCCGAGTAGCGCCGCCAGTGCCGGTTCGCGCCGCAGATACTGAAACCCCGCCCAATACGAGTCTTTCCCCTTCGTGGTTTTGGGCAACACCGTGCGACCGTGTTCGATTTTACGCAGCGCCACCAGCACCGCCACGAAGCTGAAGGCGTTCAGCGTGAAGCACCAGATCGCGCCGAGTGTGGCGACGCGTGAACCGGGTAAATAGCCGTGATCGAGGAGCAGAGCCGCGAGGAAGAACAAGCCCCCAGCAATCGCCGGGCCGATCGATCGCGCGGAGTTGAAGAGCAGCGAGTTCAGCCCGACCGCGTTGACGAGATCTTCTCGCGGCACCAGTTCCGGCACGAACGAAAGCCGTGCGGGCAAGTCGAACGCCTGAATGACACCGCTGACGAGTTGAATGCCGAGCAACAAAAATGGCGATGTGATGTCCGTCGCAACCAGAAAGCAGAGCAACATCGCGTTGGCCAGGAAGCCGATTTGCGTGGCGACGATGATCGAGCGTTTCGGGTAACGGTCCGCAACGGCCCCACCGAGCGTACCGAGAATCAACGTCGGCCCCACTTGTGCGATGAGGATCCAGGCGGGCCAACGCGGGTCGCCGGTCGTGTCGTATGCGAGCCACATGAGAGCGGTATTTTGCACCCACGAGCCGATGAACGAGACGAGCTGCCCGTAGAAATACAGTCGATAGTCGCGGTGTCGCAACGAGCGGAACGTACGTTCGCGAAGCAGCCGGGGAAGGATCATTTCACCCACCCGCCACGACGCCAACACCACCGTGAAACTTGCGACGCGATGACCAAATAAACGATCCCCCACAACCAACCGAAACGACCTAAGCGAATGAGCCAGGAACACCCACCGATCGCGTGCGCAAACGTGACGACGACCGCGAGCCATTCCGCAATCGGTTTTCGCCAATACAGAACCGTGCCCGATAGCACGCTCATCCACACAATCGCACAGGATAGGAACAGCCACGGACTACGCACTAATAAAATGTAGCCAATTGGGTTCGCTTCTTCGACGGCACCCGTATTCCCGAGCCAATATTCCGCCGGCTGACCGTGCAGTGTCAGTGTCACATCGACGATAAACGCGAGTAACATCGGCGGTAAGAACCAGCGCCGTCTCATGTGCAATCCTGCGCGGGGGCGAATACCCTACAAATCAGTCGTGGCGAGTCTTCGAGACGCGACGCAAAAGGCACGATGATAATGGGTGCGACCCCATCCCATGGTATCACCATGGGCTACGTGAGCGATCCCTTCAGGACCGTAGACAAAGGATTCTAATGTAGTCGAAGTCGTGAGACTTCGGGACGCATGAAGTCGCAGCGACAGAAGTTTATCAAGTTACGCTCTCATGCCGTGCTGCAAAATCTCGTTGGCTCCTTCGTCGATGAGCATTGCGGCGAGTTCTTGCCCGATGGCGAGCGGGGTGTTCGCCGGGCCGCGATGTGTGGCTGTGATGCGCCGTCGGCCGTCGATGGAAAGCACTGCGCCGCGCACGATCAGCACGCCGTCGCGAACTTGGGATATTGCGCCGATTGGCACAAGACAACCGCCACCGAGCGACCAGAGCATCGCACGTTCGGCGGTAATTCGGCTCCAGGTGTCGGCATCGTTCAGCGCCGCCACACTCGCGCGGCTATCGGCGTCCGCGTCGCGGCATTCGAGGCCAATCGCACCTTGTCCCACGGCGGGGAGCATCCATTCGGCATCGAGAATTTCCGTGATCGCGTGCGATAAGCCCAGCCGCACAAGCCCCGCTTCGGCGAGAATGATCGCGTCGAGGCCTTGCTCTGTGAGTTTGCGCAACCGCGTGTCGACGTTCCCGCGTAGCTCGATCAGCGTCAAGTCGGGCCGCCGGTTCGCGAGTTGCGAACGCCTGCGCAGGCTGCTCGTGCCGATAATCGCGCCTTTGGGAAGGGCATCGAACGTGCGGTGTTTCGTCGACACGAACGCATCGCCCGTCGGCCCACGAACAGGTGTCGCCGCCAGCGAAATTCCTTCGGTAATAATCGTCGGCAAGTCTTTCAGGCTATGGACCGCCACATCGGCGCGCCCGTCGAGAATCGCTTGCTGGATCGCTTTCGTGAACACGCCGAAGCCACCCATCGCGCTGAGTGCGGAGGCTTGATCGCGGTCTCCATGCGTTTCGATGAGTTGCAATTCCACGGGTTGCGGCGCAACCACGGGCCGTAGCCGATCCGCGATGTGATTCGCTTGCCAGAGTGCCAACGGGCTGCCGCGCGTACCGAGCCGGAGTGCAGATTTCATAACGCAATCTTAGTGAACCCCGCCTCACTTTGCGCGTTTCGCCTGACGGTGAACTTCGGCAACGATTTGCTCTTCTACGGTCGACGCCCAAACCGATGGCATTCCGTAATAGACCATTGATGTCGCCCCTTCGTAGCCGCCTTCTTTGAGGACGCGGGCGGACGGGATGTAAGCCATCACGTCGTTGGCGTAGCCCATCACCCACGTCTTGCCGGCGGGCAGTTCTTTCTTCAAACGCAACGAGTAATCGACGACGACTTCACCGCCCAACACGACGATGTTCAGTTCGCCACCGAACTTCCACGACTGTACGGGGTACGGATACGTTTTGGGTAATTCGCCCTCTTTTTCCAGTGCTTTGAGTAACATCTTGCCGCGAGATGCGATGTATTTATCGGCGGCGGTCGAGTCCTTGACGAGTTGCTCGCGGCTCGGGATGGCTTGCAGTGGCAACGCGATTTCCTCGTACTGGCGGTAAAGGATTGGCTTCAATGAGGCCATCGGCACGGCCAGCACTTTGCCAACGGCAACGGCGAGTTCGTTGCCGTACTGCTTGGCTTGCGCAACGGTTCGGCGCGGGATCGGGTTTTGGTCGGCACCGCATCCGGCGAAGAACATCGCAACGGTGCCAGGGTTCGCGTCTTCGATGCCCTGCATCGCGAAACCGGGGTAATCGCCGCACCATTTCTGGAACGATAATGTCGTTGCGTGGCAGGCATACCCGAAGACGACGCCCTGCAATGCGCCCTTCGCATCGCGAACCGCCAACACCGGCACATCGTGATCGATCGGCCCTTTGAGCGGCCCCTTCTCGCGCAGTGCGGGCACATCCGCTTCCTTGTTTTCCCTGCGATTCACGGCAAAGTTCGCCTGCCCCGTACCCCACGCAACCGTGGCCGGTGCGAGTTTCGCCGTTGCCGATTCGACGAGCGCGAGCAAGATTCCGGGCAATGCTTTCGTGTACTCGGCAACGAGTGCATCTTGCGCATCATCGTAGAAATACATCGACCGCAAGTTCGTCCCGACCACCGGCCCGCAGTGCGTGTGCGACACCGAAAGCACGACCGCTTCGCGCGGCAATTGGTACTTCTCTTGAATGCCTTTGCAGATCGCTTGCGACAGCGTGCGATCGATGCCCACAAGGTCGAGCGTGACCATGACCGCCGCCGCCCCGGCCGCATCGTGCAACACCATCGCCTTCGCCCACAGTTCGGTTTCTTTGCCTTCGGCGGGTGCGGTTCGTGCACCATAACCGGACATCCACATGAACGTCTTCGGCGTGATCGGCACCTTCGCGAAGCCCGCTTTCCAGGTGTCCGCACGTGCGTTCGTCAAAAGCGCAAAACCGGCGATGAGGCCAAGTAAGTAGCGGTACATAGTGCGTTCCGAAAAATGGCAGGGTCCGGCAGTGCATGCATTTTGATCGACACGAAGTGGAAATGCAATCGTGAATTCGGCGAAATCTCGCTCTCATGATCGACGTAAGTCACAATTGCGGACGCGCCAAAACCGTATTTTGGGGTGTTTTTGGGTCTCAAAATGCCAGTTTTTGATCGTCTTTCGCCGATATGTTACGAACGATTTTGCCGTAACTTACACCCTTGCTATGGGTTACGTCGAGTGGCGTCGATCACGCATATGCCGAAAATGCCGGTCAAAAATCGACCGAAGGCGACAGATAATCGACCGGACGCGCCTTTTCTATGTCATGGCGCGCCTTTTCCATGTCATTTTGCGACATTTCTATGTCATTCCGTGCGCGTCGCGAATTCTGACTTACGTCATATCGTCGAAAACATTTTGATTTTGCAAAATCGTGTGGGTCGTGAGTTTTATGCCTGGGCAAGCTCGCGGAAGATCGCGTGCATCCAGACCGGGGCCAGATTCAAGTCCTTGATAAGTTCCCGCCGCTTGGTAACCGGAATCGTTCGTTTCAGATGTTTCATTTGTTGCGGTGTCAGCTGATCGATGCCCAACTCGCGCAGTGCCCCCATCAGTAGGCCGCTGAGTCGCCCTGCCGTCGCCATGTTCTTTGGGGTCGTTCGGCGTAGCTGGATCGTCATCGTTCCGATATTGACGGTCCGCGTCGGGCCATCGGTCAGGAACACCAGTTTCTCGGGCACCTGTTTGGAAAGGCCCAGCGTGTTAGACGCATGGACTCCCGCAGGCTGAACGCGTGTGCGGTCGGGGCCTGCCAGTGCCCTTACCACGGTCTCCGCAGATGGCATGAGTTGCCCCAGCACCCGGTGTTCTTTTGGGAAGTCGTACAAGCCATGCGTGAGGCGCCGAATCGTTCCTTTGAGAACTAGCCGATGGAGAGCTTGATAGACCGCCATGCGGCTACCAATCTCCACGAAATCCGCAGCAACAAATACTGAACCACGCCCACGACCGCGAATGGCCACAAGTAACCGGGAATCAACGGAATCTGGCGATGGTCTGCGGCCTCTCATATCAGGAATAATAGCCAGCAATCTTACATAATCAACGGCGATCTTGCGCGATTCTCTTGAAGCCGACAGCCGCATGGGAGTGTGAGATGGCGTGGTGGCGCGTAGCTGATGCCGAATCGGGATTCGTTTAGCCGCGCCGCGTAGGCTTTGCGCAGCGAAGCGCGGGGCATGAACTTACGCGACAATCGCGTTGCGATCCGATACGCCGTGCCCGCGCTTCGCTCCGAAGACTACGCGGCTAAACGGGGAAGGGAAAAACGCAATAAAATACTTGACACGATAATCGGTAGAACAGTATGATCTCATCTGTGGATTCAATCTCAATTGTTTATCCTATGTAGGTAACGGGATAAACATCGGGTCGGCTAACAAAGACCGACTGAACAACAGAGGCTTAATCAATGGCAAACGAGGACGGGTGGTATTACTTCATCGGAGGGCAACAGTATGGCTCGGTGACAGCGGCTGAACTGAAACTGGCTCAACTGACTCAAACCAAGAAAATTGAGACAGAAAAAATCAAGACAGACGCCGAAAACAAGCAGCACTCTCTCTTTACTATTTTATGTTGGATTGCGTTTTTTATATGCGGTGTTGGGTTCATAGTACTTGTATTGTCAGTTATTGGCATTTCAGTTTTCGAACTTGGAGTTTTTGCTTTTATATTTGTGTTCGGGTATCACTTTCTAAGAGGGTTCTTTTGTGGTTAGTTAGTGACACCATGGGAGTCAAATCGTCAGAGGTCTCACGACTTCCACTGCGAGTTCAACATAAAACAGACAAAATGCGTGTGAAGCACCAACGTAAAAAACCTACACGGTAATGACCTTCAGGATAGATCCAGTACCATTTGCGGCAAAAACGGAGAGACGCTGTGGATCGTGACGATTTAATCCGGGAGTTGGTCACCGCCGCCCAAGTCGGCACTCTGCTAACGTCGAAGCATGACCCAATCGAGTTGCCAATTCCCCTACGATATTACCGCACTATCACCTGCATGTCGCCGGCTGAGATTTTGCAGTACATCGCAAAAGGCGATTACGGTATTCGGGAATACACCAACACCAACCCTGCGCACTCCCAACAATACTTTGTGTTGAAACCGAGAGATGCATCAGTTGTGCCCGGCTCAGGTGTCCCGCCGATGTCTTCAACACCAACAACTGCATGTGATAGGTTTGTAGCGGTGTGTGGTGTTAATCAGGGATGGCATTTGTTCGCTGAGAAAGGGTCGGTGATCAAAGACAAAGAACAGACCGGCAAGCTGTTTTTCAAAACCGAGCATTTGTAGGCTTACCAATTGCTGTATGGAAGCCGCTTCAGGAACTACACCCGGCGGTGAGCGATAACCCGCCTTGAGCTTGGTTGTTCTTCGGCAGGGCGATTGGAAACACACACGATGGCGTTGGGGTTGTCGCGTCATGAGTAAAATCACGAAGACATTGGACCGCGTCCTTCGAGGCAACGCCGATGCCAACATTCGCTTTGCGGATCTTTGTGCGTTGCTGACGCATTTGAACTTTGCGGAGCGAATACGTGGGGATCACCACATTTTCGTCCGTGAAGGTGTGGCAGAAATTCTCAACCTCCAGCCTCGAAGTGGCAAAGCAAAAGCGTATCAAGTTAAACAGGTTCGAGGTGTGCTGACTGCGTATGGTTTGGCAGGTATTATTGAGGCAGATGAACTGGCAACGGATGAGGAGGCGGACGATGGCGAGTGACATCAAGTACGAAATCATCCTGTATTGGAGCCGCGAAGATGAGGCGTTCATTGCCGAGGTTCCGGAACTGCCGGGCTGCGCGGCGGACGGGCTTACTTACCAGGAAGCGGTGGCCAATATCGAAGTCGTGATCCAGGAGTGGATTGAGACGGCGCAGGCATTCGGTCGACCAATCCCAACGCCACGCGGCCGGTTGATGTACGCATGAAATTCGGGATTCGTTTAGCCGCGCCGCGTAGGCTTTGCGTAGCGAAGCGCGGGGCGTGAACTCTCGGGAAAATCGCGTGCGATACGCCGTGCCCGCGCTTCGCTCCGAAGACTACGCAGCGCGGCGAAACGGGAATAGAATCAAAGTGGAGGTGCGAAATGATTCAAACAGTCGAAGCGGTCGTCGATGCAACCGGTTGCGTGAAGTTGCTTGGCGAAGTTCATGTCACGAGCCCCCGTCGGGCATTGGTGACGGTGTTGGAAGAGCCGGCCGCTGTGCCGGGCGAGGCCGCGCTGCTCGCGGAAGCGGCCCTGGCAGTGGACTGGTCTCGGTCGGAGGAGGACGCGGCGTGGTCGCACCTACAACCGGGGAAGTAGTCCTCGTTCCTTTCTCGTTCTCGGACTTGTCGCAATCCAAAGTGCGGCCGGCCGCCGAGAAATCTCCCGATGGTGAAAGTCCGCTGTCGCACCAGACCGTCCGAAAGACCGGGTAGTCGGCGAAATTTCACGTATCACAAATCCCGGCCGGCGAGCCAGCCGGTGCTCCAGGCGGACTGGAAGTTGTAGCCGCCGATCCAGCCGTCGAGGTCGAGGACTTCGCCTGCGAAATACAGCCCCGGTTGTCGCTTGCTCTGCATCGTTCGCGAATCGACGTCGATCAGGTTTACGCCACCCGATGTCACTTCGGCTTTCTCGAAACCGAGCGTGCCACGGAGCGGCAGTGACAGCCGCTTGGCCGTCGCGACCAACTTCAGACGGTCCGGTTTACTTAGCGATGCGGCCTTGCGATCGAGTGGGAAACCGACGAGCGATAGCAGTTGATCGCAGACGCGGCGCGGCAACTTTTCGGACATCACCACCGCCAACTGTTTCTTCCCCGATGCCGCTGTTTCTACCCGCAGAAAATCATCGAATTGTTCCTCGGCTTCCAGTGGCATCAGGTCGACTTGCAGATTCAATTTCGATGGTGTCGCGTGCCCGCTGACACTCCGACTGACATCGAGCGGGGCCGGTCCCGTGAGGCCGAAATGCGCGAACAACATCGAGCCGCGTCTCGCTGACAGTGCCTTGTCACCGTCGAAGACTTTCAGGCCGACATCGGGTAGAGTGATGCCACGCAGTTCGCCGATCCAATCGGGTTGCACCGTCAGCGGTACGAGTGCGGGCTTCGTGGAAATGATCTCGTGGCCGAACTGCGACGCGAAGCCGTAACCGTCGCCGGTGGTGCCGCAACCGGGGTACGATTTGCCGCCTGTAGTGATAAGCACGTGCTCGGCGGTCAGCGTTCGTAACGGTGTTGTGACCGCGAAGCCGCCCTCGGGAAGTTTCTGGAGTTTCGTCGCCGGTTCGCCGATGGCGAGTGTCGCCCCGCTACGTTCGAGCCTGCGTAGCAAGGCATTTAGCACATCGAGCGCGCGATCCGACACGGGGAAAATCTTGCCCGTGTCTTCGACTTTCGTCATCACGCCTTCGGCTTCAAAGAAGGCGATGGTATCGCGAACGCCGAATGCGGCGAGTGCCGAGTGCAGGAACTTGCCGTTGGTGCCGAACGCCTCGATGATGCCGCGATTTTCGCAATCGTGCGTGATGTTGCAACGGGTGCCGCCGGACATGAGAATCTTGACGCCGGGTTTCTTGCCCTTTTCCAATAGCAACACGCGCCGCCCGCGCTCCGCCGAATGGATTGCCGCCATCAGCCCCGCCGCCCCCGCGCCGAATACGATCGCATCGAAGTCGAATGTCATGGTGTTCCGTGTGTGGAAATCGGCGAAAATTAAAGCATGGACGGACTCGGGTCGTCGAATTCTACATTTAACGAATATTGTCGGAACGTCTTGGGCGTCTGTTTCAATTCCGCTGACGCGATTGTCAGCAACGTCATGATGTCGGCTTGCGTTCGTTCTGGGAGTTGTTCCAGAATTGGTTCGACCATCGCATCGCGTTTTGCGATCGGCAACCCGTCGAATCGCGGATCGATTACACGAAGCCGGATCGAAGCGGAGTTATAACGATACGCATCGACCTGGTCGAAACCTGCGCGATTCAACGCACTCACGACGAGGCGCGTCTCATCGGTTTGCTTGGCTTCCCATATTCGAGTCATTGTCGGTGTCATGTCAGTTGGCCCTCAACCCATTCATGAATGGCTTTCGCCGTTTTCAGGAAAGTAACGGTCTCACCAGTATCGCGCCGGCCCGTTTCATACCGCAAATTTGTGGACCAATCGAACCGCCGCATACGCTTGGCGAGTGCGAGCGGAAGCGATACGCCAACATCACGCAACTCGCCGAGTAGCACATCCGGCCGATGCATGATTGCCCCAGACGAAATCTTCTTGAGTTTGTCGGCTCGGCCCACGTCAGTCGTTAATTCGAGGATCAGTGCCTTGAGTGAGCATTCCACAGTATATCCACCTAGATACTGCGCATCGAGAGTGAGCTTTTCACGTAGCAAGACTTCAGCAGTTGTGAGTCGCTGCAAAGCCACATTTTGAAAATCTCTGCTCGATGTCGGCTGCATTTGCCCAACTCTTCAGAGAAGCGAGAGTAACCGTTCGCGTGGTTTTCGGATTTCCTGCAATCAATTGCATTGTAGTTCGGGTCGGGGCTTTGAAAGACCCTGCGCTGCATTCGTGCAAGGATTCCAAACATTCAGAGGTTATATCGTTGCCGTTATGGCGTTCCGTGCTGTCGTTGTGAATCTACAGTAGAATCGTAATTGTAAGGTGCTGCACTGGAAATCAAAAGGGTACGACATGGTCACGCAAGCGGGCGATTTCATTGCCGATGTGCGTAAGGCGGTAAGGTTAGTTCATAAATCGTTCCCCATGACCGATTCGCAACTGATCGACACGGCAATGACGGCAAAGGCGCTGCAACGTGCGGCGAACTGGCTGACACCGAAAATCATCGAAACTTACGATCCGGTTGCGTTCGAGACCTGGCCCGGTGATTTACAAGAAGAGTTGCGCAACGCGGTCAATGGGTTTCGGACTGTTGCTGCGAATGTCCCATCTGATAAACCGGCGACAACCCCACTGTTTCAAGAAGGCATGCGAGCCTTCGACCGATTGCAACTGGCCGTGCAAAAGTGGCGCTAACGGAGTGGGAAAACGCGGCAAATAGTCTGCTACTCAAAGTGGAATCGTGGGCGAAGGAATTCGGTTGGGTATCGCGTCGCGAAGCGAAAATACTCAGTGAGACGTTGCTCGGCGACTACTCGTTGGATCAACTTTACATGTATGCCGAGGGCAATCTTTTCATTCTCGATCCATTGGCACGTTTCATTCCGGGTGGCATGGGAGCCTTCGATCTTTCGATCCAGCCATCGTTCTACATCACAAGTATCTACCGGGACTGCCAAGGTGAATGGTTTGTGCATCTCGATGTAGGGCAAGGTGTTCATGGAGCAAAAAAAGAACCACTAACAAAGGAGTCGTTCCGATCTGCGGTGAATGAGTTGAGGTCGCTGCTATGATCAAACGGCAATTGCGTATCGTGCGGATCAACGCAGTTCTGCAAGAGTATCTGGCTGCCAACACGTCTGCGGAACTGCTCAAAGAGCAAACGCAGTCCGATCCTAGCTATGGAGATAAACGAGGGTGGAATCCGAAGGCAGGTATCGATTTCATCATCAACTTGGAAGCGACTTACATTATTCGGATCTATGCAGAATTCGAGGCAGGGCTGCGCGATTATTCGTTGACATTCCGTAGAAAGGACACTCGACCCACAATGGTTCAACTCTTGAACGTGGCAATTCCCACTCAATACTTTCCACAAGACACCATCGATCTCGCCGATGAAGTACGAGAGTATCGTAACTTCTTGGTGCATGACATCGAAGACAACATGAGCGACGATATGCCGTTTACTGTTCAAGAAGCGAAAAAACGTTTTTGTGCGTATACGGCTCTACTCGACCCTGCGTGGCGGTAAGGTAACAGAGACAACGCAATGTATCGACGTGCGACAAACGGAACCAATTGGCGTTGACCGGTGCGTGCGGCTTGTTATCGTTCCCTGGCTACGGGGGACGTTACGGATGGCGCGATCGAACTTTGCGGGTGTGGTTTGTTTGCTGATCGCGACCGGTTGCGGAACCACGCGGACGACTGACACGACGCGCACGGCCACCGAGATGTTGCTCGTGTCGCAGGCGGTGGATCGCGCGGTGGGGCAGATCGATTTCTCCGCACTCCAAGATAAAACCGTGTACCTCGATACCGCACAGATCGACGATAACGTCGTCGACAAAGGCTACATGATTAGCTCGTTGCGGCAGCAACTGCTCGCGCACGGTGCGCATTTGCGCGACGAAAAACGCTCATCCGTCTACGTCGTCGAAGTGCGTTCGGGGGCGATCGGTACCGACCGGCACACGCTGCTGTTCGGCACGCCCGCGCTCTCGATTCCGTCAGTGTTGCCGGGCATTCCGACGAGCATTCCCGAAATCGCACTCATGAAAAAGACCGATCAAAAAGGCGTCGCGAAAATTGCCGTGTTCGCCTACAACCGCGTCACGGGGCGGGCGGTCTGGCAGTCGGGTGTCGTCGAAGAATCGAGCCGCATCAAAGACACCTGGGTGTTCGGTGCGGGGCCGTTTAGCCGAGGGAGTATCCGCCGCGGCACGACGTTGGCAGGCGAATCGTTGCCGAGCGTCACCGTGTTTGGATCGCGCGAACCGACCGACCCCGGCCACCCGACGACCGTCCAGCCCGCGAACGGTTTCGAGTGGGTCAACGGCGACGTGCCCTCGCCGCCACAACCGGTGCCATTCGGATTACTCAGCATCACCGGCGCGGCCGCAATCGTCAATCACCCCCTGATTCGCGGATCGTAGCGGTTGCGATATCTTCGAAGCTCATCGCGAACGCATCGCTTGCCACTCTGCCTCATCGTGCCATTCGTTCCGTGTCGAAGTCTGTCTTCACAAGTGCGACGTTGACCCGTGGTCTCCTCTCACCACACGATTTACACACTGGAGAGGCGATGTCACGTAACCAACAACTCCACGACGAACCGAACCTCGATATCCTGCGCAACCTCGGCTGGAATATCCAAAACGCCAAGGGCATCTATTGCTCCGCATGGCGCGGCACCGACAACGTGCTGTTCGTATGGCGCGGCGGCAAATGGGAGCGCGTCACGGGCGAGAACGCCCGCGCCGCGTGATTGCGTCTCGCCGGTTAGCCGCGCCGCGGTTCAATTGAAGCACGCAACTATTGTTGAGGTAGGCAAATGGCTACACGGGCGAGCCTGATTGCGAATCCAAAGACGAAACCGAAGGTGCTCGCTGAGTCCGTCGGCTGGATTCCTCTACTCTGGGTTCCGTTGATGTCGTCGCTCGACCTCGCCCGCATAGCGGATTGCCCGTACGTACACGTCGATCGTAAGGAAGCCATCGAGCGTTCCGCCCGAGCCACTTCGTTCCTGGCTACGCTGTTCCCCGAGTTCGACCTCGGGGCTGTTGCCGAAGACTTTGTTGGCCGCCTGCGGCACCTCAAGGCCAAAACCATTGCGATCGAGTTCTGTGACCACATTGCGATGAGTCCCCAGATCTTTCTCCCCTGTCTCACGGTTGCTGTTGCCGCAATCGAGGCGCAAGATACCAAAGCCAAGTTCGTCAGTCCGGCCATTCCCACGACAAATCCGTTCACCGGCAAAAGTGTAAAAACAAAAGCAACGACGTTCCGAACAACACGCGACATCTTTTGT
>JAYSYI010000266.1:0-5525 GCA_043727665.1 Limnoglobus sp.
CGCCCGCATTCGTACGCCGCATGATCGCGTTTGCCGCCACCGCCGTTCCCCGCGTCGATGGTTACCTACACCCGCTGGCGGCCGTTTACTCGATGTCCGTTGCCCATTCTGCACGCGCACTCTTGGACGCGGACCAACGCCGCCTCATCGGGTTGTTCGATCACGTACCGACGCGTTTTGTCGAAGCCGCCGAACTTGAAAATGTTGACCAAACATTCCAATCGCTGCGCAACATCAACACCCCCGAAGAGTATGCAGCGGCGTGCCAAGAGTGGGAAGGATACCCGCGTTGACCGATGCTCGCAGTTGCGTTATGAATCCCCATTCGATCATTGCGTGATGAGGGGCTTACCGTGCGACGGAAATCGGTACTTCTGACCATCGGCCTGATTCTGCTCATACTCGGTGCGGTGTGTGGGACGCTGATGATTTTGTTCAAGGGCGAGCCAGAATTTTACACGTCGCAGGCCGACGAACCCTCGGCATGGGAACGCGGCGAACTCGCCTCGGCGCTGCTTACACGCGTGCAAGATCTCAAAAACGATATTCGATCCAAACCCGAATGGGGCACCTCGTTTCGGGCCAATGATCTCAACAGTTTCTTTCGCGAAAACCTCAGCGATGGCGACGGGTATGCGACGTTGTTGCCATCGGGGTTTCATTCGCCGCGCGTGTCGATCGACGGCGATCGCATCAAGCTCGGGATGCGCTATGGCAACGGCTATTGGAGCACGATTGTTTGGGTCGAGATGCGCGCTTGGCTAGTCAAAGACGATACGAACGTGATCGCGCTCGAACTCTGCGGGATGCGTGCGGGAAACCTGTCGATCGGCTGCCAGACGATGCTCGATTCGCTCTCCGAAGTCGCACACGATTCCAACGTCGATGTCACGTGGTATCGCAACGGATCGAACCCCGTCGGCTTGTTCCGCTTCTACGCCGATCAAACCCGCCCTACGACGCAAATCCACACGCTAAAAATCGCCGACGGCACCATCACCGTAGCCGGGAGAACGAAACTCGAAAACTCCACAGTCGGCGGCCCCGGCACCAACCCCATCGGCGAGTGAACCTACACGACGAGCGTGTTGTCTCATGTCAGATCGTGCCACGCGCTTCGCTTTGAGGCGATCTGGTGCGGTGAAACATTAGGCGCTGGCATGAAACGCTCGTCAAGAATGGAACTGGCCAAGCAAACGGTTGCGATTACCGAGCGAGGGACGTACACCTCGGCCGGTGGTCACGCGGTCGATATCACGGTGGCAGTTCGTGATTGTCTCGAAGCGACGCGGTTGTTCGCGCCCGGCGATTTGAAGCGGTTGCGGAACGGTGTGCTCGCGAATTCGACGGGCGAGTTTTCTACGGTTTGCGAGGTGATTAACGAGACGACGCTCGCCGGTGTCACCCGCCTGTTGGCCGACGAACCGGGTGCAGTCGCGGCGCTGAATTTTGCTTCGGCCAAGAATCCTGGCGGCGGCTTCCTGGACGGCAGTCAGGCGCAGGAAGAGTCGCTGGCACGGAGTTCGGCGCTGCACGCTTCGCTCTTGCAGGCGTGGCCGTTTTACGAACAACACCGTGCCGCTTCGTCACTGCTCTACTCGGACGCGATGATCCTCTCCCCCGGTTGCCCGATCTTCCGACACGACGCCGGTGAGTTACTCGATACGCCCCTGGAAGTCGCGTTTATCACCAGTGCCGCCCCCAACGCAGGCGCGGCAGCGAACAATCGGCCCGACGAATTGCCTGCCATACCGGATGTGTTCCGCCGTCGATCGGAATATGTGCTGGCGCTCGCGGCGGCACACAGGTACACGCGTCTGGTTCTGGGTGCATGGGGTTGCGGTGTGTTCCGCAACGATCCCGAGATGGTCGCCGCAACCTTCGCCGGTCATCTGCGCGGCACCTGGGCCGGACGGTTCGAACGGGTCGTGTTTTCCGTGCTGGACACATCGGCAACGCAGGAAACATTCGCAGCATTTCATCAGGCATTCGTTTAGCCAAAGAGTTCGATTCTGCGGCATCTCCTATGTTGAAACACTCACACAATCGCCATTCTGGATCGCCATCGCTGCGGTTCGATCTACGTTAAAAGAGAGCTACGTTTCGCCCGATTCTACCCGATTGCGAGACATTCCATGTCTGTTCCTGCTGCGGCATCGCCGCTCGTTCACCTGTTGCGTGCATTCGGGTGGAACCTCGGGAAAGTCTTCCCATCGCAAACGGAATACAAGGCGCTCGACGCCGCAGGCGTGACGGACCCGACGGTGCAGCGGTATGCGGCGTGGCGACGGAGTTTGTTGCTGGTGGCATTCGTGCCGACGTTCCTGGCGTTCGTGTTGGCGGGAATCGACACCTTCGAAAGCGGGTTTGGCGAGTTGACGAAACTCGGCATCGGGCTAGAAATCGCGTGGCTAGTGGCGGCGGCGGGTTTGGCGATCGCGTGCCTCGCGGGTGTGATTTGCTGGAAGCAGCCCGGCAAAATGTCCAGCTTGTTGGCGGCCGCATGGGCGATGGCGTTCCTGTTGCCGTTCGTGTATGCATTGCTACCGGCGAACGCGATTTATCACGTCCACGACATCGCCGCGACATTGCCCGTTGTCAAGTCACCCGTTCCCGCGGCGAAAGCCAAACCTGCCAAACCGGCGATGCCCGACGATGACGATGAAGAAGCCGACGACCCGATCGAACTGGCGGTAATCGTCGATCCGGTCCAGCTCGAAAAATTGCAAGCGATGGAGGAACTCGCGGTCGAGTTCGTACTTTCCGGCAGTGGCTATTTGCTTCTGCTGCCTGCCGTGATGTCGCTGATACCCGGTGCGGTAAACGGCTGTTTGCGGATCAAGGCGCTACTGCCTGCCGCACAACTGCCCGGCTGGTTGCTCGTCTGTGCGGCACCGGCGTTCTTGCTGTTCTGGATGGTCATCCTCGTGCTCGCGAATCATGCCGCCCGCAGCCCGTTGCTCGTCTTCGGCGTGTTGCTGTGGGCCGGCGCGCCGATCTGGTATTCGCTTTGGGGCAAGGTGTTCGTGCAATCGCAGATCGGTGCCACCGAGGCGGCCCGCATCGGTCGCGTCAAAAAACTCGTGCTGTTCACGACGCTGACTGGCATCGGCATGCTGCTTGCGTTTATGCTGACATCGAAGGTGGCCGGGCTGAACATCGTCGGGTTCGAACGGAGTAAAGCGGTATCGACGAAGATTGCCGAACTCAGCGACACCGACGACGAAGTGAGCCTGGAAGACGTGCAAACCGCACTCGCCGAATCGAAGTCGTTCGTCTACGCATTCGACCTCTCCTCATGGCGGTTCGTGGTCGATTTCCTCGCCAAGCTCTTAGTGGTAACCGCCGTGTTCGCGGACCTCGTCTTGCGTGCCACACTCTCCGCCTGGAAGAACGACCGGTCGCTGCGAGCCAGCACCGGTTCCGCCGATTACGACGCCACCGCCGCCGCAGCGACGATGGTTTTCGCACCCACGAAGATCAACGAGACGGGAAGTTAGATGGCGATGCGGACGCTTCTGGAACGCCAGATGACACCACACCGGGTGCTACATATTGCATTCCTACGCCGCCGTGGATTCGTTCTGGCGTGAGTGTCTGCGACTTTGGCTTTGGCTTTGGCAGATCCATCGGCTTGCGGAACGGCGCACGCTTCTTCGCGGGAACAGCTTCCGCCGGATCGACAGAGGTATAGTTCCCTTCCATCGCCGAACTAAATGCCTGGAAGTACAGGAACACCATATTGACTTCATCATTGCCACCACCACCGAATGCAGCCAGTTTCGTGTACGGATTCGGGCCGCTCAATAGCGCACGGTAATTGAGAATTGTCAGATGATCTCCCTTGTTGCGGAATTGGTAACTAAAGGGCAAATCGGTCACTATTTCGTTGAGAAACGGCTCGATCAAAGGGAAATATGCCGAGACTCCCTCCAATTCTGTGCCCAATTGGCCACCGACTTTCAGATGCGTGACTTTTGCTGAAGTCACAATGCCGTAGATTGTGCCATTGCTGCTAAGCGAGATTTCGGCATCGGTCTCGATCTCGCACTCGATACCCATAATGTTGGCTTCGATGTTGCCGTGTACTTTGTCGTCCTCGAACGTCCAGGTCACGCGGCCGCTACCGTACGGTGCGACTTCGACTTCTTTGACGAACGTGCCGACGGGCAGCCGGATCACTGCTTCGCGCCGGCGCTGGTTCGGATCGGGCTTCGAGTCTTCGGGTTTGACGACAGGCTTCGGGGCCGGTGCTGACGCGGCAACCTCTTCTTTGTCTTTGCCGAACGTGAGCGGAGTCGAGTTCGGTTTCTTCGGGCCGTCCGCCAAGGCCCACTGGGCGATTGTAAAGCCGACCAGCCCGGTCGCGATCAACGTCGCGACCACGATCAGTTTCAGGTTCTTCCAGATCATCGCTTTTGCCACTCCTTGCGATAGAGACAGGGTCCGATCGGTAATTCCCAAAACATCTGGGATTTCATTTGCGAGTACGGCAAGTGCCGCGTGCGCAGTCGCCCACACCCACGATGGCGAGACGCTTTGTGCCGTATTTCCGGTGATCGCCAGCACGGTCGAAAGCACGACACCACGAATCGCAAGTTGGCGTTGCAGCCGTTCGCGCGCCCGTGCCAACCGAGTCACGAGCGTGCTGGTAGGGCAGCCCAACCGCATTGCCGCATCGGCGGTCGAAAGGCCGCCCGCGTAACACAATTGAATAGGCAGACGGTACTTTTCCGGCAGCCGTCGAATTTCCTCGGCGAGCAGTTCGCTACGTTCGTCGGCCACCAACTCGATGGCGGGAACATCCGATGGGAGCGGCCCAGCTTTGCCCGATTGTTGCCGCAACCGCCGTGCAACATTCTCCGCCACTCGGTAAAGCCACGCCGCCAGTGCCGCCGGTTCGCGAATCGAATCGAGCCGTTGAACGAGCACGAGAAACGTCGCCTGTGCAGCATCGTCAATGTCCGCATCCGAACGCAACCACGACCGGCACACCGCCCGAATCGCGGGTGTATGCCGGACTACGAGGATCGCGAACGCCACTTCGTCGCGCGTCTGGCGGAACTGCGTCAGCAGTTCGGCATCCGGACGCGAGTCCGCAGGCAGACCGAGTATGGGGGCCGAAAGCCGCATGGATAAACGCAAGGCGGTCCTTTCCGAATCCGTTCGCGGCAACCGTTACCAGTAAAGTGCAGGCTCCTGCCCGAAAGATTTCACGATCTTAACGATTACTCTGGCAGAATGTAGCGAATTGCCGATTGACAAGCCCGTTTTGATCGGTGACAATTCAAAAAACGCCTTCCTCACATCGCGAGTCATACACATTCTCGACCTCGTCGCGAAACTCCGCACCGTCGAGAATCTCACAACGCGCACAACGGCGACCGCCGACGAATGGCTCGCGATGGTTCACGTCGAAATTGAGGCCGAGGACCGCACGACTCGCCTCAAACCGCGACTGCCAAGATATTACCATCACCTTCGCGAAAAGCACCGATTGCCCGTGTTGCCGATTGCGTTGTATC
>JAYSYI010000267.1:0-5507 GCA_043727665.1 Limnoglobus sp.
GCGACAACGCTCGAATTCACGAACGGGCAACAACACGGCCCGCTAGTAACCACACTGCAAAATCCGGTACAACCACCGCCGATGACGCCGGAAGACGCACTGAATCGCCTGCAAAATCGGCCGCAAATCGTCGTCGATAGCAGCACGCCACCCGTCGTGCAAGCGGTCGCCCCGTCAGTCCTGTTGCTCAACGATCCGGCAATCCGAATCATCACGTCTGGCGGTACGTGGCCCGGTGCCAACCAGATGATTTACACGCAGGACGCCGACGGGACACTCCACGAGTACATTACGACATCCATGCTTTCAGAGATGATCAGAAGGGGCAACGCATCTGCGAGCGGGGCGACCCCAGGCTGGACGTTCGGCGCAACCTTCGGACCCACTATCAATGAAATTGGTAACCTCATCCGATATGCGCCCACACTGTATATGTCAGGGGGTATTCCTGGAACTCTTCCTAGTCATTTGAAGGAAGCCAATGAGATATACGGCAATTATGTGACCGTTCGCAACAACTCAGACGAAACCCAAGTGGGATCTGCGATTTTAGCAGTCCTCGGATACGTAGGTACGCCCGTCAACAATGGCTTGGTCCATATCGGAAACCAGGTCAGCACGATCTATAATGAACAACGGCGTAGCGGCGAAGATATTGCCGCTTCGGCTAGCACCACGTTTGTGTATTCGCTTGGCTCGGTCGTGGGCCTCGTCGATATCCACGAGGCCATTGAAGGCAGAGAAGTGCGTTCGGGCCGCGAGTTGACCTCGAATGAGCGTTGGTCGCGCGCGTTTCTCGGGGTTGGCAGTTTCTTGCTGTCTTTAGTGCCGCTTCTTCCGACTGGCCGAGCGGCGGCGGCGGCCGGCGCTGGTGCCGATACGGTCGCAGGCCGGGCCGCACTGGAAGCCGATGTGCGTGCGAGCTTACAAGCGGCACAAGCCGAACGCCGCGCCACCGCAATCCGTCGCGGCGAACGCCAAGCCGTGGTGCCCGAGCGCCCCGCAGGCCCTCCCGGCGAAGGCCCAGTGCCACGGCCAAAGCCACCGCCAGTGGAAACGCCAGGTACGCAATTCCCACCAAATGATTCTCAGATCAGACATATTTTCCGTGACGCACCTGGGCATATACCTGACACACCTGCCAACCGTGCTTTACTGCAGGGAGTTGCTGATGAATCCGGAAGTCTTATTGGTACAGACCGATTCGGGAATCAATGGTACGCTAGAACAAATCCCGATGGGACACAAACATGGGTACAATCTCGAAACAACGTGATCATTAACGGTGGAGTCAATCAAACTCCCAGGTCGTTTAATTCGATGTCTGGTTTGTCTGGAGGAGGATATCGATGAATAGCGACCTGACGCAAAAGCAAGCATATTTTGCGATGTACTTGTTTCTTTGCGAATTGTACGAAAAAGCAGGATTGGACCAGCTTGGTGGCATTCTTGGTGGAATGAGTCTGCTAGACGACGGGACACCTGCTGACCCAGGCTATTGGAGTGACTGGCTACGTATGGTGGAAAACGTCACTAAGCAAAATCCCGACGTTAGTAAGTTATGATTCAGCTCGGATGAATAAATTCTCTCCTGATCGCGTTGCGTTATTGCTCTCCGAAATATGGACGCTACATAAATCGGAGGGCTTCCCTGTGTACCTTGCCGAAATATTCGGCAAATCTGTCGCTGTGCATACGCATTTCGATTGCATGTATATCTCCCAAGCCGAAGAGGGAGATATACCGAATGCCATTCTGCGTAGCGCCGCGAAATGGTGGCAGGTTGATGATTCGGGCTTTAAGAATATTGACTGCTGGCAACATGAACTTCGAAACCCTCGGCTTTGAATGCGATTACGATGTGCAATTGCTCGGCTCATTGCACGGTCGGGAGCCCGACTACAATTTTGCATTTCCGAGGCTGACTTCGGAACATGGGGTGCTTTCATTCGACACGCACATGCCGGGTACAAACGCTTGCATTCTTGAAGTCAAAACGGGAAATGACAACGTATGGTCTGGCAGATTCGAGCGAGTCCCCGAAGGAATCAGCGGTTTCTATGCAACGCCTGCACGGAATACTGTGCTTATCGTGATCGAAGGTCGAGGCTATTGGGTACCGACACGGGAGCCCGCAACATATGAAGTTGTTGCTACGATTCCGATCAGACAAGTCATTCGCGTGCCAGGGCGGGACATCGTATTGCTAGTCGATTTCGTGCGAATGGAAGCCTACGGTCCCGAAGGGCTTCTCTGGCAAACGAATTCGCTTTCATGGGACGGCTTGCAAATTACAGAAGTGAATTCCACGACCATTCGCGGACTCGCGTGGGATTCGCCTGCGGATTCCCACGTAGAATTCCGCGTGGACACTTTAACGGGTGTCGCAACAGGCGGTTCCAGTCCCGAGCACTACGCAGTAACGACTTGACAGAACTGCCAGTTGCGATTGTAATCGGTCGATAACATGAACGAAGTCATCGCTTTCTCCACTGCCATACAAAACTACGGCACGGACACATTCACGATTCAGTGCTATTTCTTCCACAATGACTGCGGCGGTGCTGATGTCTTCGCGCCCGTGGACGGTTCGTGGGTGCGGTTCCGCCTCGACGAAGAGGGCGTTGCAGTCCGGGTGATGCTCCTCGAGAAGACGGTGAAGAGCGTGCCGGAATTCGTCCGCGAATCGATCGCGATTTTGTACTGGGCTTCTCTGCAACCATCCATCGTTCTTGCCGCCCTCATATTCGACGGCGGATACGCGTGTGCGGAGGAGATCGTGTTCGACCAAGAGATCGACCAAGTATATGGGATCTGGTCGCCATCGGTTGGCCCGATCTTGACACTCGACCGGAACACGATGATGTCTGGCGAATGGAAATCCCTGGTGCTTCGAGCCAAGCAGAACTACATGTCCGCAACGAACAAAATCTCGTCAGGATAAACCGGGCGTATTCGCTTGGCTCGATCGTGGGTTTGGTCGATATCTACGAGGCCATTGACCGAAGAGAAGCGCGTTCCGGCAACGAGTTGACATCGATGGAGCGTTGGTCGCGCGGGTCAATCGGGGCTGGCACGTCCCTGTTGTCGTTACTGCCGTTTGCGCAGGGTAGCCGAGCGGCAGACGTGCCAAACGTGCGGTGACTCCGGCACCGACGAGGAATAGCCGACCGCCACCGTGCGACCGGTGAAGCGTGCGGCGGCGTGAAATAGCATCGTCTGCGGCAAACGGCTCGTGAACTTATTGCCGACCGACGGCGCGAGTTCGTAGCGGGGCATATGCCGGCAAATCGCCGAGACACCCACTGCGGCGACGAGGCAATTCGTGATGAAATGCGCACCGAAATTGTACGTGAAACCGTCTGCATCTTGGAAGCTATTCAAAATGCTATCCCACACGGTGAATGTTGACAGCGCGACGATGGCTTTCAAACTGAAGCGATCCACGCACCACTTTGGGAATCCCCAATCGTCGAGCAGATTGCGAATCGAGTACACCCAGTTCACTGAACTCATCGCGGATCGCACGCGAACGGGGACAAATTACAGCAATCCGTTGTATAGCTAGGATGAAATCCGATGGAATGCATACTGGAAGGAATTTATCGCGGTCAGCGAAATTCATGAGAGATTTGCCAACAACCGAGTACCATCTCGCGCAAAGACATCCGCGATTACCCGCCACTGACTGGTGGGATCACGGCAATTTCGTCGCCGGGTGCGATCGCGTAATTGTCGTCGGCGATGTCGCAGTTTACGGCGATCGCGCTGCGTGCCAACAACGACGCGAGCGCGGGAATCTTCGCGTTCAACCCCGCGCGCACATCGGCGGCGGTCGCATTCGCGGGCAACGCCAACTCCAGGCGATCTGCGCCCGCAATGTCTCGCGCTGCCGCGAACAAGTACACGACCGTCATTCTCGGTGTCTCTGGAAAACGGGAATCGCCGTATCGCATTCGCGTAATTTATACATTAATCGTGAGGCATCAAGCGAGATATCCGGCACGACACGAGGCGGACTCAGAAATGCGAACGGAAATTGCGATCAGTTTCTCAGTTGGCGTCCCGCTACTTGGCATTGTTTGGTGGGTGGCAAGTCGGTTTTCGCGCGAATGCATTCGCGGGTTAATACACGATAAGGCTTTACTCGAGAATCAGTTGAAGGATACGCAATCCTCGTTGACGCATGAGAAATCCGTAAGCCGACAATTGCACACCAATGCAGAAGCCAAGGCAGGCGATGGCGTCGCGAACGACGAGCAACTGTTGGCGGCACGCGAAGTCCAACGCAAACTGATGCCGTACTACCAGGCGTATCACCGGATCAAGCCGCGCTACGAACATTTGAAGTCGCTGTTTTTCAGCGAACGGGCGACCACGGGCGTACTCTCGGAACGCGTCGGTGCAACCGATCAATCGCTGGCTGAGTTACAAATCGATTTGGAAACCAGACAATTGGATCTAGATCGGTCCGCACGCCGTGTGCGGAAGGCGCTGAAGTTGCAAGGCAACTTGTGGGCCGCGAAGGCCCTGCAAGCGGTGCCGAAGTTTCGCCCACTGGACTTGCGTAAGCGTGCGATTATCTCGGTGCTAAACCTCAAAGGCGGCGTTGGCAAAACGACGATCACTGCCCATCTCGGTACTGCACTCGCGCGCCGTGGCTATCGTGTATTGATGATCGATTTGGACCTGCAAGGTTCGCTTACGCAGATGATGATTCCGTACGATAAACAATCGCTGTTAGCCGCCGATAAACGATTGATCCATCACTTTATGACGAAGGCTTCTGGCGATAAAACTGAAAAACTACGCGACTATGCACAAACGATTTTCGAGTTCCCCGAAAGCGGTGGCACGGTCGGCTTGGTGCCCGCGAGCGACGACTTGGCGTATGCCGAACTCTCGCTGACACTCAGTTGGCTACTGCGGCACGGTGAACGCGACAATCGATTTTTACTTCGTAAAGCACTACATATGTTGGGCTTGTATCAACAGTATGATATTGTACTTCTCGATTGCCCGCCGCTCGTCAATATTTCGTGCATCAATGCACTCGCTGCGAGCGACTATTTGCTTACGCCCGTGAACCTCGGCAGCCGTGCGACGAAACGCGTGCCGGTGTTGCTGAAACGATTCTTGAGCGACGAGCGATTTCGACGGCATATCAACCATCAATTGAAAGTCCTCGGCCTCGTGGCAAACCGAACCTATCGCGACGATTTTACCGCCGCCGAAAAAGAAGAATGGGGACAGTTAGGCGGGTGGTGTCGCGATGCCTACGGGCAAGATGTCAAACGATTCGAAACGATGATTCCGCAGCTCAATCGCGAGATTCGCGAGCACGAATCGTTCTTCAAACCGCCGCCAGACAAGAGCAAATTGGCGAAGATTTTCGATGCGTTAGCCACAGAAATCGAACGGGAGTTGCCGAATGAATGTCGTCGTAATGCAGCAGCACTTTCGTGAATTATCCGCACTGATCCGGAGTGCCGGTGCCGCGAGTAAAC
>JAYSYI010000268.1:0-1727 GCA_043727665.1 Limnoglobus sp.
ACGAAAGTGTCAGGCCGCCCATGCCGAGCGCACCGACTTGTAAGAACGAGCGCCGCGATTGCCCATCGCAATATCGAGACGCCGAACCGAAGAGGGTGAACATGGCGGGAGCTTTCGAGAAGCGGGCGGGTGTTAGCAGTAGTTAATAGTAACATATCGAGACACTCACCGCTTAACAAATTACCCCTTCACGACTGCCTTGGCGGCGGAGTGGATGTAGTCGCGGTTTAAGTCGGCGATGAACTCGGTGGAGATTTCCTTCGGGCAGGCCGCTTCGCATTCGCCGATGTTCGTGCAGTGGCCGAAGCCTTCGCGGTCGTGCGAGTTCACCATCTTTTTCACACGCTCCGCTTGTTCGACGCGTCCCTGTGGCATCCGGCCCAGGTGCCCGACTTTCGCGCTCATGAACAGCATCGCTGAGGCGTTCGGGCAAGCCGCCACGCAGGCCCCGCACCCGATGCATTCGGCGGCATCCATCGCGCGGTCCGCATCGACCTTCGGGATCGGCAAGCTGTTCCCGTCCGGTGCGCCGCCGGTGTTCGCGTTGACGTAGCCGCCGCTCTGGATGATGCGGTCGAATGCCGAGCGATCGACGACGAGGTCTTTCAGCACGGGGAACGCTTTTGCCCGCCACGGTTCGATGTAGATCGTGTCGCCATCGCGGAAACTCCGCATGTGCAACTGGCACGTAGTCGAGCCACGTTCGGGGCCGTGCGCGAGGCCGTTAATCATCATCGAGCACGACCCACAGATGCCTTCGCGACAATCGTGTTCGAACGCCACCGGCTCAACGCGGTCTTTAATCAACTTCTCGTTGAGAATGTCGATCATCTCAAGGAACGACATATCCGGCTCGATGCCATCGACCGAATACGGCGTCATCTGCCCGCGTGCATTCGCCGAAGCCTGCCGCCAAACGTGGAGTGAGAATTTCATGAATTATCGCTTTCCGCGATCCGCTAACCGGATCGACATTTGGAAGCTGCGTGTTGTTAAATTCGCTATGTTAGAATCGACAATTTTCTTGGCTGATTGCTGACAACTGTTCACTGTAAGCTTCGATCACTTATAACTTCGCACGCTCGGCTTCACCGCTTCCCACGTCAACTCCTCGACGTTGCGAGTCGGTTCGGCTTCGGGGCCGTTGTAGGTCCAGGCGGCAACGTGGCAGTATTTCTCGTCGTCGCGCTTCGCTTCGCCGTCGTCGTACTGATACTCTTCGCGGAAGTGGCCGCCGCATGATTCTTCGCGACGCAGTGCGTCGAGTGCCAGTAATTCGCCGAACTCGAGGAAGTCGTAAACGCGATTGGCGCGTTCGAGTGCCGTGTTCAGGTCGTTTGCCGAACCGGGTACGCTGAGGTTTTCGAAATACTCGGATCGCAGTTGGCGGAACTTCCGGATTGCGTCTTCGCACGTGGCCTTCGTGCGGGACATGCCCACTTCTTCCCAAAGGATCTTCCCGGATTCGCGGTGATATTCTGTGGCCGTCTTGGTGCCCTTCGCGTTAAGCAATTTTTTCAGGTGCTCGGTGATGCTCGCTTCGCTGCGTTTGAACTCGGCGTGATCGGTCGGCAATGTGCCGGGCTTCTCGTTGGCGAGCCAGTTCGTGATCGTGTACGGCAACACGAAGTAGCCGTCCGCAAGGCCCTGCATCAGTGCCGAAGCACCGAGGCGATTCGCACCGTGATCGGAGAAGTTCGCTTCGCCGATCACGAACAAACCGGGCA
>JAYSYI010000269.1:0-5479 GCA_043727665.1 Limnoglobus sp.
AACAAGGCGCTCGGTGGAATCGGCGGCTCCGGACGTTCTGGCGGTGGTGGCGGCTTTGCTGAGGATGGAAATACCGAAAACGGCGGCGGCCCGAACGGCGGTATTTTCCTCAACGCCCCCGGCGGGTTCGGCGGCGGTGGCTCCAGAGGGTTTGGCGGTCAGTCGCCGGGCGGATTTGGCGGCGGCGGTGGCGGCGGTTACGCCAGCACCGGTAGCAACGGTGGTTTCGGAGGAGGAGGAGGGAACAGTGACTATTTGTCCGTCGGCGCGGCGGGCGGGTTCGGCGGTGGACTCGGTGGCGGCGGCTCTGGCGGTGGCGGAGGGGCGGGCCTCGGTGGGGCCGTGTTCAACTATGGTGGCAGCCTCTTCATCAACGATAGCACACTCGCAGGAAACGTGGCCTCGAACGGAGCGGGGGGCGGATCCGGCACGAGCGGGAAGGGCTATGGCGGCGCGATCTTCAACCTGAACGGCAGCGTCAACGTTGTCAACGGTACTCTCGCAAGCAACGTCGCCAGCGATGGTGGCGGGGCCATTTACAACTTCGGTAGCGACTTCGAGGCCGTCCAAAAGGGGCCGCCGATTAGCTTTAACAAATCGGCGGTTGTCGCGCTCACGAACAGCATCCTTTCAGACTCAACGAATGGCAAAACTGTTTTAGTCGCCGATTATATAGGGTCTGGCAATCAGAGTAGTAGCGGCACGAATAACATCGTGCAGACAAACGGCGCGACCGGGACCGTGTTCGTAGGAACCGGCACGATCTTGGCCGATCCGCTGCTCTTCTCGTTAGGGTTCTACGGTGGACCCACTCAGACATTCGCGCCCCGATACGACAGCCCGGCGATCGACGCGGGCGTCACCACCAACACTGCAACGACCGATCAGCGCGGCATTGGCCGCCCGCAAGGGGCCGCCTACGACATCGGTGCATTCGAAAGCCGGTTCCTAATCCAAATCGTTGCTGGAAACAACCAATCGACGGCCCCAAACGCCCCCTACGCAACGAAACTCGCCGTCCAGATTGTCACGAATGATGTCGGCGCACCCGGTCAAACGGCAACCGTCTTCGGCCCTGGGGAGTCAGCGCCGGTCACGTTTACGGCCGCCATCGGATCGAACGGAGCGAGTGGCACGTTCGCACCCGGAACGAGCGAAACCGATCGGAACGGTATTGCCACCGCGACCACGCTGACTGCAAACGGCACGCCGGGATCGTTTAACGTGACGGCGACCGCCGGCAGGTTGTCGCGCGATTTCAATCTCACGATTACTTCGCCACCGCCACCGCCGAACACGCCGCCGACGATTTCGGCGATCGGCAAGCAGGCGAGTACGGGAACCCCCGTCGGGCCGATTGACTTCACGATTGGCGATGCCGAGACGCCTCTCGCGGACTTGATTGTGACTGCGACGTCATCGGATGGCACGATCGTTCCGGCGGGCAACATCGTCTTCGATCCTAGTGATAAGGGCGCGGCTCGCCACGTGACGATCACGCCCGCCGCTAGGCAGTTCGGTACAGCGACGATCACCGTGACCGCGACCGACGCTAGTAACAGCACCGCCTCCAAAACGTTCAATTTCGAAGTCATGAACACGCCGCCGACGTTTACGACGGGCATCGCCAACCAGGCAAGTAATGGAGCTGCCGTCGGACCGATTACTTTCACGATTGACGATGCTCAAACGCCTGCTGCGGAATTGAAGGTGACTGCGACGTCGAAGTCGTCGAATGGCACGATCGATCCAACGGGGACTATCGTCATCGGTACTGTCGTTGGCGCTGGCAATGAACATAAACGCACGATCACCGTGACACCCACCGCCAGGCAGTTCGGTACGGCGACGATCACCGTGACCGTGGACGACCTCGACGGCGGCACCACCTCCAAAACGTTCAATTTCGAAGTCACGAACACGCCGCCGACGTTTACGACGGGCATCGCCGACCAAACGAGTACGGGAACCGCCGTCGGGCCGATTGAATTCACAATTGGCGACGCCCAAACGCGTCTCGCGGACTTAATTGTGACTGCGAAGTCGTCGAATGTCACTGTCGTTCCGGATGGCAACATCGTCATCGGGACTGTCGTTGGCGCTGGTAATGAAGGTAAACGCACGATCACCGTCAGGCCCTCGTCTCGGCAGTTCGGTACGAGCATCATCACCATGACCGTGGATGACAGCAATGGTGGCACCGTTACCGACACGTTCACTTTCACGGCGAATAACACGTCACCGACGATTTTGCACACCAAAGATCAAACGAGTACGGGAGCCGCCGTCGGACCGATTACTTTCACGATTGACGATGCCCAAACGCCGGCTGCGAACTTGATTGTGACTGCGAAGTCATCGAATGGCACTGTCGTTCCGGATGGCAACATCGTCATCGGTACTGTCGTTGGCCCTGGCAATGAACATAAACGCACGGTGACGATCAGACCCGCTATGGAGAAATTCGGCGCGTCCCAGATTACGATCACCGTGGATGACAGCAATGGTGGCACCGTTACCGACACGTTCACTTTCACAGCGAATAACACGCCGCCGACGATTTCCATCGTGAATAAGCCAAGTATGGGATACACGAGTACGGGAACCCCCGTCGGGCCGATTATGTTCACGATTGGCGACGACCCAGACCAAACGCCTCTCGCGGAATTGAAGGTGACTGCGAAGTTGTCGGATGGCACGTTCATTCCGACGGCCAACATCGTCATCAGTACTGTCAATGGCCCTGGCAATGAACATAAACGCACGGTGACGATCACGCCTGTATTCAGGCAAGTCGGTACGGTTCACCTCACCGTAACTTTAACCGTGACCGACCGCAACGAGGCCTCCGCATCCGATACGTTCAATCTCACACTCAGCAACACGCTGCCGACGATTACGCCGATCAAGGCCCAATTGAGCGTTGCCAACAACCGCGACCAGGCCACCGCTGTTGGGCCGATTGAATTCACTATTAACGATAAAGAGTCTGCACTGCGCGACCTGATCGTCACAAAGTCCTCGTCGAATCTCGCGCTCGTTCCCGTGAAAAACATTACATTCATCGGTACAGGCCATACTCGCACGGTGACCGTCACGCCTGTTGCCGGGCAATTCGGCGAGGCTATCATCACGCTCACGGTGACCGACGGCAACCAGGTCACTGCCACCAGTTCATTCGTAGTCACGGTCAAGCTGAACACGCCGCCGACGATTACGCCGATCGCCGCCCAAACGACCAGGGCTGCGATTCCGCCAATCCTTTTCAAGGTCGGCGATGCCGAAACGCCTGGGAATTTGAAGCTAAAATTGGCGGTGGCAGGCGATATATCGGGTATTAGCGTTAAGCCCGATGGCGATGGCGAGTTTCGCACGTTGACCGTAACATACCCCGACACAAGTTTCGGAAAGGCCACTATCACGGTCACTGTCAATGATCCCAGCGGGGCCACTGCAGTTACGAGTTTCGTTCTCACGATCCCACGACAGCGGAAACCGACCGTCATTGTCGGCAACCGCTCCGCGACGATCACCGACCCCGACACGGGTGTGAGTAAATCACTCGTGATCCCCTTCGGAGATTTCGCGGGTTCGGTGCGCGTCGCGGTCGGCGATGTCAACGGTGATGGTATTTCCGACGTGGGGTTTGCCGCGGGGCCAACGGGTGGTCCGATAGTGACTGTGGTCTCCGGAAAAGACAACACGTTCCTCATTAACCGGTTCGCACTCGAAGAGTCGTTTCGCGGCGGCATGGATATCGCCATCGGCGATTTGAACGGCGACGGGTTCGCCGATATCGTTGTCGGGGCGGGTTTTAGCGGTGGCCCGCGGGTCGTGGTGATTAGCGGTAAAGATGGCAGTACTCTCCGCGACTTCTTCGCCTATGAAGGCACGTTCCGCGGCGGCGTCAACGTCGGACTCGTCGATTGGGACGGCGACGGCAAACTCGACATCGTCACCGGGGCCGGTCTCGGCGGAGCGCCACTCGTTCGCGTGTTCCGCTACGACGACTTGGTCGACATCGCCCATTTCTACGCGGGTGACAGCAGTGCTCGTGGTGGAGTCAGCGTTTCCGGTGGCGACTTCGGCGGAACGCTCGGACGATCGATCGTGACGGGAACGGGCATCGGCATCGCCCCGCCGCAACTGTCCATTTTCCGTGCCGCCGACTTCAACCCGGCTATCACCAACCCGCCACCTGCCAAAACCTACCCCGTGTTTGAACCCGCCTTCACAGGCGGTTTCACCATCGGCGTGGCCGACACCAATGGCGATGGCGTGAAAGACATTCTCGTCGGGGCCGGACCGGGCGGCGCTCCCCGCCTGACTCGATTACAAGCGGCAACCGGGGCGGTGCTGTCTGACCGCTTCGTGGACGACATCAACTTCCTCGGCGGTATCGCGGTGAGCTGACATCAGTTCGGTGGCGGAATCGATGGCGTGGCGGGCAGTGGTGGAATCACCGGCACGCCATCGATCACTTTCGGGATTTCTACTGGCGTCGGGATCGCGATCCCTTTGAACTCTTCCTTCGGCAACGGCGGCACTTGGATCGAGGGAACCGGCGGCACCACAACCGCAGTTTCCTTCGGTTTCGCGAGCGGTGGCTCGATCGTCTGCGGGTAGATCGCGCCTTTGCCGATGCCCGTTGTGATGGCGCGTGGCGGCACGGCCGCGACAACCGCAGGGGCCGCCGGCGCGGGCTTCTGCCGGCTGACCGGCAATGCCACGGGGACGCTCTTCGGTTTCGCGAGCGGTGGCTCCGCAGTTTGAGGCATCGCCGCATTCGCGCCGGTCGAACGATAGCCGTTCAGGTGATAATCCCAAAGTGCCTTCTGCGAGGACTTCCGCACGCTTTCGGACGGGTCCGACAGCAACGTCTGCTCGAGTGCGGCACCCGCGACTTGCGACACCGGTTTCAGTTTGCCAATCGTCTCCGCGATTTCCGAACGCACCGCCGTCGAGGGATCGCGCTGCAACGAAGCAATCAACGTCGGCAGAATGTCCGCATTCGTTCGCGGGTCTTCATCGCGAAGTTGCACCGCCGCCGCTTGCCGCTTCTTTTCGTCGGGGTCGGATTTCAGCGTTTCGACGATCGACTTCGACTTCGGCTGCACTTCCTCTTTGTCCGGATTCTTCTTGCGAAAGATCCCGAGCCGCGGAATCTCGGCATGGACATCGACAACTGTGCCAAAAGTGGCGAACAGCGTTCCGACGAGTAACCAACGGGACATCGCAAATCCCCCTACCGAGGTACAAGTGTTCTCATCATTGGAATCGACAGATTCGCCACGAGCTTGCATCGGATTCGCCACCCCATCCGAGCAATTGCCGTCCGCCGGGATCGCACAACCGAATCTGTGATGAAACCTTACGATGCAAGAACAACCGGCACGATCGGCAAGATTTGCGCAGCGTCCCAATTAGCCGCGACGCGAAGGCTTTGCGTAGCGGAGCGCGTGCGCTTCACCCATTTCCA
>JAYSYI010000270.1:0-5478 GCA_043727665.1 Limnoglobus sp.
CCCCGCGTCGCCGATGTTAATCACGCCGCCCGTAACGGCTTCGCCCACGCTCGACGTTCCCGCACCCAAGACACCGATCATCGAAGTGAAGAAGCCCGAAGCGAAATTCGACGTGCTAGTGCCCAAGATCGAAGCCATCGCTCCGGTTCTGCCGAAGATCGAAGTGACGCCCGCTTTGCCGAAGATCGATGTCAATCCGGTGCTACCCGAACCGGCAAAGCTGGAGCCATTCGCGGCGAAGCCCGTTGTGCCAGCCACCGGCGAAACCCGCACCGATTACGATGTCGATTTGCACTACCCGAAAGGCGGCGGCGAAACCTGGGCGAGCGTCAGCAAACAGTATCTCGGCGACGATCGTTACGGCGAAGCGCTGAAAGCCTACAACCGCAACGCGGCACTCTCGCAAGTCCCCCGCGTCGAGATTCCGCCGATCCACGTACTTCGCAAAAAGTACGCCACGCTGATCGGCCAACCGGTCGCCATCGCAACGGAGAAGTCGAACATCGAGTGGGCCGCCCCTGCGTCACGGCCCGCTGGTGGCTATCGCCAGTACGCGATCCCCACCGGCGGCATGACGATGAAAGAAGTCGCGAAGGCCGCCTACGGCGACGAAAATATGTGGGGCAAAATCTGGGACTTGAACCCCACCCAGCGTGCCGACGAAGCGATGCGCCCCGGCACGAAGATCCTGCTGCCGTCGGACGCCAAGATCGGCGAGTGACCGCCAAACGGAGCCATCCCCAAGTGACGCGAGGTTGCAATTGACGGTGTGTTTGGGTCATCTCGATTTTGGGTTCAATTAGCCGCGACGCGCAGGCTTTGCGTAGCGGAGCGCGTGGACTTTACCCATTCCCAGATTCTTGAACCGGGGTGAAGCGCACGCGCTCCGCTCCGAGGACTCCGCGTCGCGGCTAATTCCAGATTCCATTAAGACAAATCTTGACAAAGTTGATCGATTGCCAGTGGAAATGGCTCAAAATACCGTAACAGAAATAGGAACACGAATCTCGCGGAAATTTGATAGAAAGCCCAACTTCACGTCACCTGGGAGCCATCCCCATTGCGACTGCCGACGATATTTTGATTGCGTGCGTCGATGTCGATTACCGCCCCACGGGGGCGGTGGCGGCGGCGATTTGGTTCCGAGGTTGGGCGACGGATGTTGTCGAGTGCCAAGCGGTGGCTTGTTTTCCCGTTGTTGCGGGATACGAACCGGCGGCGTTTTATCGTCGGGAGTTACCGTGCCTGCTCGGTGTTCTGGCCAAAGGCCCGCGTGCCGATGTGGTCGTGGTCGACGGTTACGTGTGGCTCGGGGCGGGCGCGATGGGGCTGGGTGCGCATCTTCACGAGACCATTGGCGGAGTGGTCGTCGGTGTAGCGAAGACTCGTTTTGCGAGCGCAACATTGGCACGCACTGCGGTGCTCTCTATCGGATGATTTGCAGGGCGATGGCGGCGGCGGCGGCTCCGAGGACGGCGGCGATGGCCACGGCGATCACGATCACTTTCCAGCCTTTGTGAATCGGCGTACGCGGTACGGTTGCGATCGACGCGCGGGTGATAACGGGCAGGTGCGTCTTGGTCGGTAGCGATGTTTCTGGCTTGGTGCCGAGCGTGCGCGGCGTCTGGGCGCTGCGATCTTCCATTGTCGGCGTATCGTAATCGGCGACTTCCGGAACCGGTGGAAGTTCCAGTATCGGCGTCGAAAACTTCGGCAGTTTCGTTTGCGGTCGGTTCGGATTGAAGGTGCTTTTCGCACGCAGTTGCGAGTCGGTTGCCACGGGAACGTGCGTGGACGAACCGGTCAAGCCGCGACGGTTCGGCAATGTCGGCATCCACTTTGCGTTCGGCAGATCCACCGGTTCGCGCGTCCAAGGCTCCAACAATGCGGCCAACTTGGCGGGCGTTTGCGGACGATCGGCAGGCTTCTTTTCGAGCATCGAATGAAGGATGGCCGCGAGGCCAGCGGGCACGTCGGGTTTCAGGTCGCGGATCGGCGTCGGCGCGGTCATTTGCTGCCACATCAACTTCTGAGCGGTCCGCCCATCGCGGAACATCGTGTGCCCGGCCAGCAAATAATAGAACGTCGCACCGAGGCTGTAAATGTCCGCACGCACATCAACTTTCGAGCTATCGACGGCTTGTTCCGGCGCGAGATAATCGGCGGTGCCGAGGATCGTGCGGTCGACTTGCTCGGTCAGTTTCGATTCGCCCTCGGACTCGCGAACGAGGCCGAGATCGAGGATTTTCACCGTGCCTTCGCAGGACAATAGCAAGTTCGCCGGTTTGATATCGCGGTGAATGTAACCCTGTTCGTGGGCGTGGATAAGGCCGAGCGCCACCTGCCGCACGTACGCGGCCGCCATCTGCCACGGTTGCGCCCCGTGCCGCGAAACGACGTGTTGCAGGCTGATCCCCGAGACGAATTCCATCACCAAATAGAAAACGGTCGATTCGCGACGCAGGTCGAATACGCGGATGATGTTCGGGTGGTCGAGTACCGCCGTAGCACGGGCTTCGCGGAAGAATCGTTCGCGGGCGACGGGATCGACGGAGGCACCAATCGAGAGCACTTTGAGCGCAACGAGGCGATGCATGACGGCATGTTCGGCGAGGTAAACCTGGCCGGTGCCGCCGCCGCCGAGTTGGTCGAGAATGACGTAATCGCCGAGAATGAAGCCTTTGTACTTGCCCGCACGGATGCGGCCCGCTTGAAATTTCGTGAGCATCCCCGCCGTTTGCAGGCGTTCCAGCACTGCGAGCGGGCCATCGTCTGGCGTGTCGGCGAGCGCGGTCGCAAGCTCCTCCGGCGCGATCAGGCCGCTCCGTTGGATGTTCGCCAGTAGTTGATCGGTCGTGGTCGGGGACGGCATTTTCGTCGGTGACCGAGTGTGCGGAAGAAGCATCGCCACCGCGAACAATTCGCAGCGGTCGCAATCCGAGTCGAGTTAACTACGCGCCGAGGACGCGATCGTCGATTTCGCTCGCACCATTCTGTAAACCTGGAAACTCCCTGCGAACACCAGCAATCCGAGCACGCACCACATCGCGAACAGTAGGTTGCGTTTGCGGCGTGGGAGTATCGGCGAGCGACCCATGTAGCGATCCGGAATCGTTGGTGCGGTCCCTTTCGCCTCGCGGATCTGCGTACACATCGTCGATTGATCGACGACCTGCGTCGCCGGCGTGACCTCGTCGAATGTGACGGAACCGTGCAGCGTGTCGTTCAACACGATCGGCAGTGGCGTCGGGCTCGCTATTGCCTCGCGGTGCGTTTCGGTCGGCGTGAGACAGTCGTGCGACGTGGTCGCATTCGCGTGGAACAGCCGTGTGGGAAACCCATCCGCGAGTTGCACCCACGGCGCGAGTGCGGCCGCCGCGGCCCTGGGCGTCGGGTAGCGGTCGTCGGGGGCTTTCGCCAATAGCCGGTGAATGACCGTAGCCAGTGCGTCGGGAATTTCCGGGCAGTGCGTTTGGATCGGCTCCGGTGCGACGGAATGCAGCCGCAGGAGTTTGGCCCGTGTCGATCCTTCGCTAAATGGGGGCTTTCCTGCAAGTAGGAAGTAAATTGTCGCCCCGAGACTGTAGAGGTCCGCGCGGATGTCCACATGGTGGCTATCGACGGCTTGCTCCGGAGACAGATACTCGATCGTTCCGAGGATGAGTTGCTCGTCGACCATCTGCGTGATCGATTCATCGCCTTCGACGCGAACGATACCGAGATCGAGAATTTTGACGCCGCCGTGCCGACTGATGAGTAAGTTTGCGGGCTTGATGTCGCGATGGACGAGGCCCGCTTCGTGGGCGTGTTGCAACCCGAGTGCGACCTGATGCCCGATGTAGGCCGCTTCGCCCCAAGCGACCGGCCCCGTTTGGGCGATCGCGGCTTGGAGGCTGATGCCGTCGATGTACTCCATGACGAGGTAAGGCGGCTTGCTACCCGCGTGAAAGTCCAGAACGCGGGTAATGTTCGGGTGTGCGAGTTTCGCAGAGATCGTCGCTTCGCGGACGAACCGTTCGAACGCCATCGGCGCTTTGTACGCTTGTTGCCGGAGCACCTTAATTGCAACCCGCATCTTCGTGTTGTCTTTTTCGGCGAGGAAGACTTGGCCCATGCCACCGCTGCCGATGCGATCCAGAATGCGGTAGTTGCCGAGGCGGAACCCTTGGTAGCGTCCGTTTCGCAGCTGCTCCGCTTGATACACCGTCAGCAGTTGCGCTTCGATCATCCGATCCAACAACGCGTCCGGCGAGAGATCGATCAACCGCTCACCGCGTACGCCCGCCAGGAACGCCCGCAACTGGTCTTCGGGGACCAGTTTGCTGAGGCGAACGAGCGACAGAATCGCGTTCAAGGTATCGGGTTTCGTCATGCCAAATCACACGTCAAACGGAACAGCAGGCCCGCAGTCGGCGGGTGGCCCTCAAGACTAGGACACGATCTGCTGTGCGGCACTGCTACGACTGACACAATCTGAATTCCGTCCCACACTGAAATCGATCTTGACAGGCAGGATAATTGCGCAAATCGGTACAATCGCGCCCGTCCGATTTTTTTACGCGAACCGTGCGCACCGCGCGCTTACGTGTTCTAGGTTACGGCACGGGAACGTTCGCTTCCCAAATCGGAGTTACTGCGTTCGCAGGGCCGGATAGCCATGATGCTCACACACCAAAAGAAGTCTTTGCGTCGGGCCGGGGTTGCCACCGTGGAGGCGGCCGTCGTCCTCACGTTCCTCGTCGTTCCGCTGATGATCGGCGTTTGGGAAATCGGTCGACTCGTATACGCGCAACAAGTCGTAGCAACGGCGGCCCGCGAGGGTGCCCGCGTTGCGGCTCAGGGGCGTACGGTCAACAGCGACGGCACTTTAACTTTGATCTCGATTTCCACAGGCACGCCGAACGTCAAAGATACGGTCTTTCAGTCGCTAGCGACGGGTGGCCTGCCGACTCTCGTGAAAGCCGATGTCACGACGACTTTCACATTCATCACCGGGTCGGGTACGGAGCCGTATCAGGCGCAAAAGAACGATCGTTTCCGTGTGACGGTGAGGATCCCATTTGCGAAGGTGCGTTGGGTCAGCCTCGGCATTGTGAACCCGACGGATGTGTATTACCAAGTCGATTGGCAGATGCTCAACGACGATCCGTTCACCATCAGCCCCGATTTGCCGACGTGGTAGTTTCCGACACACCTTACGCAGCCATACTTTCCGAGAATCTGTCATGATCGCACGTCCATCGATTCGCCGACGCCTGGGAACGACGACCGTTGAAGTCTCGGTCGTTATCAGCGTGTTCTTGCTGTTCCTGTTCGGCATCCTCGAGTATTGCCGCTTCCTGTTGATGATGCACGTGGTAACGAATGCGGCCCGCGATGGCGCGCGTTATGCCGTCGTGAACGTGAACAAGCCGACGAACTTCGACACTGTCGATTACTTCGACGGGGCCACGACGTTCCCGTCGGTCAAGAAATACA
>JAYSYI010000271.1:0-1722 GCA_043727665.1 Limnoglobus sp.
ACAGGGAGATTCGCTGGGTGCCATTCACTGCTCCAGACAGTAGCTTCACGACCGCTTTCCCCGAGGGCTTGCCAGAACACAGTTCGAACGCGATAGCTGCGGCATACACGCGAATAGTAGGGCAACGGAATTACACGATCCTTTCGATAACATTGTTTGCAGCCGAAGCACAAGGTGCGAAATCGGCTCCCGAGGTGTATGCGGAATCGTTACTGAACAAGTTGAAAATTGGCGACGAGGACGAAACAGGGAAAATCATCTCAATCGAACGTACGACGGTTGCGGGTATCGTTGCTGTGAAAACGCTCGGACTAACAATGGGCAAAGCGACAGTCAAATGCTGCTTTTACATGCATGATTCCTATTTCAGCCTCATTGTCGCTGGCGAAGCGAGCATGACCGCCACCGATCGCCATGTCGTCGCTTTTCAAAACAAGTTCACCAAGGGTAGCTGAAATTATCCCCGCACAGCTTGGCGGGAAATCGTCTGCATTCCGATTACTGATGAGCCTTCGACGTACGTGGTGGCGACGGGGAAGAGCAGGGCGACCGTCGTTCCCGAACCGAGTGTGCTGCGAATCCGGATCGCGCCGTTGTGCCCGCGGACGATGCCTAACACGGCAGACATTCCCAAGCCGCGACCGGGAAATTTCGTCGTAAAGAACGGCTCGAAGATTCTCGCTTGTACATCGGGCGACATGCCGAAACCATCGTCGATCACTTCGAGTTGCACGTAGCTCCCACGTAGCTGGATGCCCGGCGATTTTACCCAATCGGGAGATGCCGGTTTATCGGCGAAATGCCTCGTCCGCGTTCGGATCTGAATCGTCCCGCTCCGCTTGCCAATCGCTTCGCCCGCATTCGTGACGAGGCTCATCAGCACCTGGCGGATACTCGCTTCATCGGCGCGAATCAGCGGTAACTCGTCGTCGAGGTGGTAAACAACACGGCAGCGTTTTGAGATGGCGATTGCGAACAAACCATCGTTGTCGCGGATGAAATCGCTGAGCGGGATCGGCCCGACCACCGCATTCGACTTGCCGGCAAAGATCATGAGTTGCCGCGTGAGGTCTGCGGCACGGTTCGCACCCGTGCGGATTTCCCCGACGCACGAATGCGCATCCGAACTTGTGGGGAGCATCATCTGCACGAGTTCGGCATTCCCGAGAATCCCTGTGAGGATGTTGTTGAATTCATGCGCCACACCGCCCGCCAGCACGCCAACCGCCTCGAACTGTTGCGCCTGAACTGCCTGAATTTCGAGTTCTTTCCGTTCGACTTCCGCCCGTTTTCGCTCGGTGACATCTAGCCCAATCGCAAGATACTCGGCATAACCGTCCGCCGAACTCTCGGCTGCACGGATCGACCAACGCACCCACCGGCCTTTACTCGCCACGTCTTTCGCGAAGCATTCGAGATCGACCGGCGCATCGGTCGGTATCAGCGACGGTAGCCGATCCAGTGCGGCACGGTCCGAGAGTAAACCAGCGCGATTGATAAGGTTTTCTTTCTCCGAAACGCGATCGGTACCGAAAATCTTTCGGTACGTTTCGTTCGCAAACAATATCGAACCATTCACACGAAATCGGCAGATCAACGCGGGGTTATCATTCACCAATCTGCGATACTCGCCTTCACTTTCGCGGAGCCGTTTCGCAATCTGTTCGCGTTCCGAAAGCAAACCGACGAGTGCCATCGCAATGAGCGACATCGACACGAGGT
>JAYSYI010000272.1:0-5466 GCA_043727665.1 Limnoglobus sp.
GCGGATTTCATCGGGTGCGGCTTTGCCATCGGCAGTGAGCAAGCCGTTCGTTGTCGGCGGGATCATTCGCCGCATCACGATGAGGTGCGTGCCATCCCAGCGGAACGACGCGTGCCAACCACGCGAACTCAGGTTGCGCGATTCCAACTCCGGAACCCCCGGCACCGCGAGGCCCCATGTTGTGAGACCACCCTGACCATCGTCCGTACCCGCAATCCGGGCAAGCGTGGCTTTCGAATCGCGTTCGAGAGTTTGAATCCAGATCGGTGGGGCACTCGCCGCTGCAACCAACCGGGCTTCGACCTTAACCATCCATCGCCCCCGCACTTGGCATACGACGACGAAAATCGACGAAATTGACGCTTAAGTGAATGATATGAGCGAAGCGACACCCGCACAAGACTGACGGTATCATGCGGGAGGGTCATAACCGAAATGACAAAAGGCGATTTAAGAGCCTCGGCAATTCTGACTTGCGTCGAAAAATATAACACCCACAGGAGGAAAGACAATGGCGTACCGAATTCTTGCGACGATACTGTTATCGGCCGGAGGCACAATGGCGTTTGCCGACGAAGGAATGTGGTTGCTCAGCGACCCGCCGCGAAAGGCGTTGCAGGCGAAGTACGACTTCACGCTGACCGATGCGTGGCTCGAACACGCGATGAAAGCCTCGGTCCGCTTTAATAACGGTGGCTCCGGCGGGTTTGTTTCCGCAAACGGGTTGATTGTGACGAACCACCACATCGCGGCCGATGCACTTCAGAAACTCAGCACGCCCGCAAGCGATTTGTTCCGCGATGGCTTCTCCGCGAAGGTGCGAGCCGACGAGAGAAAGTGCCCCGATCTCGAACTCAATGTGTTGCAGTCGATACAAGATGTGACCGCACGCGTGAATGCCGCAGTGAAGCCGGAACTCAAAGTGGCAGCGGCCGCGACCGCACGGCGTGCGGTCCTCGGCGAGATCGAGAAAGAATCGCTGGCAAAGACGGGGCTGCGTTCGGATGTCGTGACGCTGTATCAAGGTGGTGCTTATCATCTGTATTGTTACAAGAAGTATATTGATGTGCGCTTGGTGTTTGCACCTGAACAGAACATCGCGGCGTTTGGCGGCGACGTCGATAACTTCGAATATCCGCGGCATGGCCTCGATATCACCTTCTTTCGAGCTTACGAAAACGATGCGCCGGTGAAGCCGAGCCAACACTTCACTTGGAGCCAGACCGGGCCTGCGGAAAACGATCTCGTGTTCGTTACGGGGCATCCCGGCGTCACGCAACGGCTGGAAACACTGGCAAAACTGAAACATCGCCGCGATGTGACGTTGCCGTTCACGCTGTATCGTCTGCGAACGTTCGAGGCGGCACTTTCACAATATTCGGACCAAGGCCCGGAACGAAAGCGACAAGCCGCTACCGACCTGCACCGCGTGGCGAACGCCCGCAAAGCCTTCAGCGGCCAACTGCAAGGGCTGCTCGATCCTGCGATACTCTCACAAAAGGAACGTAGCGAACGCGAGTTGATTGGCACGTCGATTTCGTATTGGAAAACCGTTGCAGACGTTCAGCAAAACTATGCGACGTTCGAGAAAGAACATGCGTTGCTCGAAACGGGGCAAGCGTTTTTCAGCGAGTTGTTCCCGATCGCAAGGCACTGCGTACGGATGGCCGACGAGCTACCGAAGACATCGTCGGCACGGCTGCGCGAGTATCGCGACTCGAACCTCGAATCGCTGCGGTTCGCGTTGCTGTCACCCGCGCAGATCGAACCCGAATTGGAACGTGTGAAACTGCAAACCTCATTGACGTTCCTTGCTGAAAACCTCGGCGGCGAGCACCCGACGGTGAAGCTCGTTTTAGCTGGGAAGAACCCCGCCAAACGGGCGACGGAACTGATCGCGGGGTGCAAACTCTTCGACGTGAACGTGCGAAAAGCCTTGTTGGAAGGCGGCAAACCCGCAATCGATGCGAGTGCCGACCCGATGATCCAGCTAATGCTGGCAATCGATGCGACATCGCGTGACTTGCGCAAAAAGTACGAAAATGAAGTCGAAGAACCCGAACGCCAGGCCTATGGCGAGATCGCGAAACTCCGCTTCGCGTCACTCGGCAACACCGTCGCCCCCGATGCCACCTTCACACTGCGGTTGGCGTACGGCACCGTGAAGGGGTACGTAGTGGATGGTGCAAAATTGCCATTCCTCACGACGTTCGGCAGTGCGTTCGCGAAGGCGGAAGCACTCGAACATCGCGAGCCGTTCGACATGCCGAAACGCTGGCGCGACGGCAAAGCGAAGCTGGACCTCACGACGCCATTTAACTTTGTCAGCACCGCCGATACGATCGGCGGCAACAGCGGTTCGCCCGTGCTGAATCGTGCGGGCGAATTGGTCGGCATCAACTTCGACCGCAACCGGCACGGCCTCGTCCGCAACTTCGTCTACACCGACGAACAAGCACGACACATCGCCGTCCATTCGCGCAGCGTCCTCGAAGCTCTGCGCAAACTCTACGACAGAGAAGATCTAGCAAACGAGTTGACGGCGAAGTGATTGTCACGCCAACACCAGCACGGTGTAGCGATACTTCAACTTGCGCTCTTCGCCCGCTTTCAGGGGGATCACCCAGAATAGCTCGTTTCGTTTGTTCATCGAGTATGCGCCTTCTTCGCGGAGCGAGGCTTTCGGGTTGCCGTCGGCAGTAATCAACTCGCCCGAAAATCGACGTCGGACGACGAGTTCGACTGTTTCCTTGCGATGATTATTGACCGTAATTTCGCCTTCGACCGTCGTCTTGCGGTATTGCCGACCACCGAGCCAAATTACGTCGCGGTTCGGCTCTTTCGGGTCTTCGTTCTCGATCGAATACGTGCGTACGCTGAGTGCTTTGTCGACGCGAAGGACCATCTCTTCGCCCGCGTTCACCCAGTAACTCGTGCGTTGGCCGTTGAACTTGCCGTCGGCGATGACCATCGCGGGGCCGGTCGTCATCGGGAACTTCAACGGGTTCTGGAACCGCAGGGCATCCCACGGTGAATCGTCGTCGCCGTGCGTCTGCCCTTCGACGGACCGGCCGTATGAATCGCGCGTATCGGGCACGAGCCATTCGACGATCCGATCGTACTTCGCGCTGCCCTTTGCCACAGTCAGCGAAAGTGCGTCGCCATCCGCGAGTGTGCGTTTACCGATTGGCTCGTAATGGAGGTCCACGCCCTCGCCCGTCGGAATCACCCCGAAACTCGGCGTCGACCGTGGCGAGCGTAAATTACTCATGATATTCTGCGTCACCACGCTGTTGAACATCGCGTCGTTATTGTGCCCGCCACTATTACTCAGTTCGCCGAAGAACGCGGCCATCGTCGTACGTTTCGACATCAGCGAACGGACGTTGCCGAACTGCACGCTCGGGAAGCCGGAGATCAACCGCAGTTCCGCATCGGTGAGGTCCGAAAGTTCGTTTTTCACGACGGCATGCTGTTCGAGCGTCAGCGTCTTTGGGTCGCTGATATCGATCTTGTAACTCGGTGCCCAGGCGAGGCCGCGCGTGAGGTAGCGGATGACGATCTTCGTCTCGGCCTTCGGGTTCTCGCCGACCGTCAGCACCAATTGCGACTGCGTTCGATGTACCGAGGATCTTCTGAATTGCACTTCGGGTTCTCGCCGACCGTCAGCACCAATTGCGACCGCCAACGCTTCACCTTGCCGTCACCGGTTTCCGACTCGATGTTGACGACCTCCGACGCTTCGATGAAACTGCGACCCTTGGCCGTATCGACGATCAGAAACCGCGACGGCTGAGTAATTTCTTCGCCCTTGGGCACCTTGAATTTGATCACGGTGCCGACCACGGGTGCGAGTTTTTCGTCGCGGAAATGGATCGTTACCTTCTTGCCGGCCAGGTCGTCTTGCATGTTTCCGGGCAGTGCTTCATTCGCGGGCACATCGACTTCGCGCGTGCGCATCAGCGATTCGACCGGCGTAGAACTATCGATCCAGTACGTGCCGTGAATCGCATCCGGTACATCGTCGAGGACGTACGCACCGGCTTTGCCGAGTGTCGCTTCGCGCCGAACGGCGGCGAGGCCATTCTTGAACAGATCGACCGCAACGATCTTGCTCGTCGTCGGAATCTCGGCCGCCTCGCACACCTGCGGGATTGCGAACGTCAGTGCCATCAGCAGTATCCTCAAATATCGCATGTTTGAGCCTCACATAGAGCAATCGGAGAGTCCAGGCGGCTACAATGTAATTCGAACGCCCCGTGATAACGAACGGCTGTGACAATCGCGTGACGATTACGGGCCGTGTCATTTCCGGCAAACTCAAGTACATTATTTTTATGCACGCGATCCTGTTGGCGACTGCGATGTTGGTCGGGCTGCCGATTCTGCTTCACCTCATCATGAAGCAGGAGCCGAAGCGGCTCGTCTTTCCCGCGATTCGATTCTTGCAACAGAAGCGCCGCATCAATCAGCGAAAGATGCGGTTGCGCCACTTTTTCCTGTTGCTCTTGCGAATGCTGCTCATCGCACTGTTCGGGTTAGCGCTGTATCAACCGTCGCTGACCGGCGACTTTGGCGGTATCAATTTCTCCGGCGAACAACCGGTGGCGGTGGCGATGATCGTCGATACCTCGCCGAGTATGGGGTACACCGCGAACGATCACACGCGGCTCGATGAAGCGCGACGGCGAGCGCTCGAACTGTTGGACGATCTGCCGAGTGGTTCCAGGGTCGCGATCCTCGATCCGGCCGACGCGGGGGGCAGTTGGGAAGTTTCGATCGGCGATGCCCGCAAGAAGCTCGAAGCGATGAAGGAACCGAAGGGCGTGGCGGTGCCCGTGACGGCATCGATTGCGAATGCGTATCAACTTCTGAAGACGGTCGATCAGGAAAGCGAAGTCGCCGAGCCGATGTCGCGGCTCGTGGCGGTGTTCTCGGATCGCACCGCTGCCTGTTGGGACGCCACCCGCACCGACGACCTCAAGAAGCTCCGCGAAAGTATCCCGCCGCCCGCCGTTTCGCACCTGTTCGTCGATGTCGGAATCGACGAACCCGCAAACGTGGCGATCACCGGTATCGAACTAAAACCGCAGATCATTCCGCAAGGCAAGCCGGTGGTGCTAAACGCGACGATTGCGGTGGCGGGGCCGGAAGTCGAAGCGACGGTGAGTTGCCGTGTGACCACGATGCCGAACCTGCCGGAGCAAAAGAAACTGGTGAAAGTGTCGAGCGGGGCGAGCCAGGGCGTATCGTTCTTGCTCGACGGTACGCAGTTGACACCGGGCGTGCATCAAGTCGAAATTCGCCTCGAAAACGCGGACAAACTCGCCGCGGACAACATTCGTTTCTTTACATTCAAGGTCGCCGAGCCACGCAAAATTCTGACGCTGACGGATAAGATCTCCGACGCGGACATGTGGCAATTATCGCACGCGGTGAAGGGCGAGTTCGATTGCGAAGTCAAGC
>JAYSYI010000273.1:0-1703 GCA_043727665.1 Limnoglobus sp.
CGATGGTCGCGCCGGCGTCCTTCAGGTTGAAGTACATGTGCCCCGACGAGGCCTTCGTGAAGTTGGAAATTTCGCCCGACACCCAGAGTTGCGGGAACGCCTCTTCGACGAGTTCCTTGATCCGCGTCGTCAGCGCCGAGATCGTCAGGATATCCGAGGCTGGTGGCGGCATTCTGTGTCCAAATGAACGGAACCCCGGCGACGGCCGAGGTTCTGGGTGTGCGGCCATTCTATCCACACGGCACGCAGACTTCTACCCGGCGGTTTTGCGTGCGAAAACTGTTGACTTGGCAGGGAAAGCCATCGAACATACGTTGCCGCTTCTGAATCAGTCGGCTGAAAGTGAAAGAGAGATTGCCATGATCGGAGCCATCGCTGGAGATGTCATTGGTTCCGTTCATGAAACGACCGCGACGAAGACGAAGCGATTCCCGCTGTTCACGCCGGAATCGTGTTTCACCGACGATACCGTGCTGACGATCGCCGTCGCCGACGTGTTACTCTCTGGTGGCGATTACACGAAAGCGTTCCAAAAGTATTACCGGATTTATCCCGATGTGGGTTACGGTCAGCAGTTCAAACTGTGGTGCGATCTCCGCAACACCGAGCCGTACAACAGTTGGGGCAACGGCTCCGCAATGCGTGTCAGCCCCATCGGAATGGCGTTCGATCGCATGGAAGACGTCTTGGCCGAGGCCGAACGGTCTGCCCGTGTAACGCACAATCATCCCGAAGGGATCCGGGGCGCACAAGCGACGGCCGCAGCGGTATTCCTTGCGCGTCAACGGCCCGACAAGCAGGAGATCGCGAATGTCATTGAGGCGAAATTCGGCTATCGCCTCGATCGTTCACTCAAAAGCGTCCGCCGCAAATTTCTATTCGATGTCTCGTGCGAGGGCACCGTGCCTTGGGCGATCCGTGCATTTCTCGAAGCCGACAGTTACGAGGACACCATTCGCAACGCAATTTCTTTGGGCGGCGATGCCGACACGTTGGCCTGCATCGCCGGTGCCATCGCCGGGGCATACTACGGCGTGCCTGCAGAGATTGAGACGGAAGTGATCCGCAGGCTCGACGACCGCCTGCGAGATGTTGTGTCCCGTTTTGCAGCACGAAAGTGAGAAGCACCAGGACGACGCAACGATTCCTCACGCATCGTCACGCCGACTTCATGAGCGCGGTGATGATGCCGTCGGCGACGTAGGTGCCGCGGGGTGTTAGCCGGATGTCCGTTACGGAGAGTTCCAGCAATCCCTCTGCGGCAAAATGTGTGAGTGGTTCGCCGATGATCGCGTCGATGTCGTAGCCGGTTCGCGACTGAAAATCTTCGCGCACGATCCCCTGTATGCGGCGCAGTTGAATCGCGAGTGTCTCGAAAGCGCGTTCGCGATCATTCAGCACTTCCGTCTGGAATGTCGGCGATTCCCCGGCGAGGACTTTGCGAATGTAGATCTTCGTATCGCGGATGTTGAGATCGCGCGAACCGCCGACGTATCGTGCCGCACCGACGCCGAAACCGTAGTAGGCATCGTTCGCCCAGTAGCGTTCGTTGTGGCGACAGCGCTGGCCGGGCTTCGCGAAATTCGAGACTTCGTAATGCTCGAACCCGGCACCGCGTAAGTTCGCAATCGCGGCCTGATACATCTGCAATTCGAGGTCTTCGCCGACTTCGCGAACCTGCCCGCGTTCGCGCTGTTTCCAGA
>JAYSYI010000274.1:0-1702 GCA_043727665.1 Limnoglobus sp.
GTTCGCGGATCACCCGAACTTCCGCAAACTCGACGACGAAGCGAAAGGCAAAGGCGCGACGCGAACGATCCAGTTCAGCCACAATCACCACATGACGCTCGGCATCCCGCCTGCCCCCGGTTCGGAACGTGGCAACCTTATGAAAGGCGCGCTCGCGAAGCTCAACGGCAATGATGAATCTGTGACGACTCGCTATTTCAAAGCGGGTGACAGTGCGATGGCAGCGGTGCAGTTGCAGTGTGCGTCGTGCCATCAACTCGATGCGGGTCGAGTAGGCCTAAAAGGCGAAATTGCAACCGGCGTGAACCTCACCGGCGAGCCGAAGGAAGCGATCCAGCCACCGCGAGCCGAGGGTGCGTATTATCTGCCGATCAACTTCGATGCGCACTGCAAGGCGTGCCACCCACTGAAATCGCCCGAACAGACGACGATTCTCAAAGTCGATATCGACCCGTTCGTGTTGCCACACCGCAAACAACCTGCGGAACTGATCGAGTATCTCGATGCCGAATTCGGACGGCAACTACTGTTAAAGAATGCCGCGATCAAGGACTCGCCCGCCATCGGCAAGAAAGCCGAGACGATCCAGAAAGAGATCGAAGCCGCTCGAAACAAAGCGTTTGAGAAGCTCGTATCGGATGTCAATCCGCGAGCGAACAACGCCCTCAACGGCAGCACGTGTGCCGAGTGTCATGCGTTCAACGGGGTCAACGAGCCACCCGCGAAACGGACCGTCGTTCCCGTGAAGATCCCGACTGTGTGGTTCGAAAATTCCAAGTTCAACCACGTCTCGCACCGTGCGGTCAACTGTCAGGAGTGTCACCCCGGCACGCAAGACAAGTACGACCCGACCGACGTGAAGCGACACGACAAAGACAACAAGATTAAAATCCTCGGCGTCGAATCGTGCCGCGTCTGCCACGCGCCGCAAGTGACGACGAGCGGCCCGAAAGGTGGCGTCTCGATAACTGGCGGTGTTCGCCACGGCTGCACCGATTGCCATAAATACCACAACGGCGAACACGCCTTCCAGGGGCGTGGGGCCACCGCCCGCGACCCGAGCGAACCGCGTCTCGGCACGCTCGAATTCCTGCTCGGTGGCACGACGCCTAGCAAACCTTAACACGGACGGCGAATTCGGATGATTATCGTCAAGCGCCTCCGCGACATTCAAGAGAAGCACGGCTACCTGCCTGAAGCAGAACTGATCCAGTTCCAAAAAGACTCGGGTATCCCGCTGCCGCGCATTCAGGAAGTCGCGAGTTTCTTCCCGCACTTCCGCCAATGGCAAAAGCCGCCGTATGTGACGGCAGCCGTGTGCCGCGACATGACGTGCCACCTGCGCGGCGCGCCGGAAGTCATCAAGGAGTTGAAGAAGCTCGAACGTGATGGCGAAAAGAGCGTCGTAGTCGAAGGCGTCTCGTGCCTCGGGCGTTGCGATCGCGCACCCGCAATGTGCATCACGCGGCACGACCCCGACCACCATCATCACGAACCGACCGCCGCCGAACAACAAACCCTCGCGGCACTTCACAAAAACCCGTTCGCGCACGGCGACCGCGATGGCACTTTCCACGAATGGGTTTACGCGGGCCGCTCGACGCAAGACTTCGCCACGATCCTCGCAACGGTGGCATCCGGCGGCACCGCCCCGATTCCCGACTGGGATTTTACGTACGCACTCAACCGCAACGAGTGGCTG
>JAYSYI010000275.1:0-1702 GCA_043727665.1 Limnoglobus sp.
TGTGGCTTCGCGAGCCATTCTTCGGGCATGAACGGATCTTCGTTTTCTTCTTGTAGGTTGATGACGGTACGGATGCCACGCTCGCGAAAGATCGTCCGCAACCCCGACGCCGTGAACTGCCCGCTGCGGTAGAACTTGTCGGGCGTGACTTCGCGGTAGCGTTTGAGGTTGCTGTACTGCGAACGGTAGTAGGCGGTGGGGACGCCGAACGCGACCCCCGCAACGAGAATGCCCAACAACCACCGCCCCCACGTCGGCATCCCAGCCCCCTACAAATGCAGATTCCGGTATTCGATGGACACGCTTATGCCAGTTGAACGAGAAACTGTCAACCGGGTCTGGTAAAGTATCGGCAGCCGCCGCCTTCCGCTGAACTTTTGGAGATTCCCGTGGATGCACTCGCGTTTTTAACGAAAGCGGCGAAGTCGAAGCTGATGCCGATGTATGCGTTGTTCGGGGAAGAGGATTTTCTCAAGCGGATGTGCCGCGATGCGATTATCGCGCGGGCCGTCGGCGATGCGGACCCCGAGTTCGCCGTCACCAACTTCCCCGGCGACAAACTCGATTACACGACGGTACGCAACGAACTCAGCACGATGCCGTTCCTGTGCCCCATGCGCGTACTCGTCGTCGATCAAGCCGATTCGTTCGTCTCGGCACACCGCGAATCGTTGGAGAAGTACATTGCAAACCCGAGCAAGTTCGGCGTGCTGATTCTCGACGTGAAGACGTTCCCCGAAACGACGAAACTCGCGAAAGCGATGCACGAAGACGCGAAGATCGTTTGCAAATCGCCGACGGAAAACAAGTTGACGCAGTGGTGCGGAACCTGGACGAAGTCCGCACACGCGAAGACGATCACCTCCGATGCCGTAGGGATGCTCATCGGCCTAATCGGCGCGCAAATGGGGCTTTTAGCGCAAGAATTAGCCAAACTCGCGGTCGCCGTCGGGGTGCGTACCGAGATCACCGCGAACGATGTCGATACGTTCGTGGCGCGGAACCGGACCGCGAACGTGTTCGGTATCATGGACGCCGTCGGCGAAGGTCGCCCGGCCGTGGCGCTCGGGATTCTGGTGGAACTGCTCGATAGTGGCGAAGAACCGCTGAAGCTCATGGGGGCACTGACGTTTCAGTTGCGGAAACTCGCCTCAGTGGCACGCCTGACGCGCGATGGCCTGCCGCTCGGCCCGGCGATGGACAGCGCCGGTGTCGCGAAATGGCCGCAGGCACGGCAAAGTACCGAACGCCAACTTCGCCACCTCGGCATGAAACGCCTGTCGCAACTCTCCGATCTGCTCGTCGAAATCAACCTCGGCCTGAAAGGCGGCAGCCCGCTCCCGCCCCGTTTGCAAGTCGAACGCCTGATCGTAAAACTCGCACGCCCCAACGAAGCCGCCACGACGAAATCGCGGTAAGATTTGCCGCAAACGTGCTCTCCGAGTCGACGTAAGTCACTTTTCTCGGCGCTCGAAAACCGTGTTTTTGGGTGTTTTTTCGTCTCAATAAGCCCCTTTTTTGATCAGATTTCGCTGATTCATTTCGAGGGGTGTTGCCGTATTCTGCGATGCGGTCTCGGCTTGCGTCGAGGGTTATCGATAACGCATATGAGACGACGACGGTAAACATCGACCGAAAATCGACCGAAAGCACCTTTTCTGTGTCATTTGCGCGCACTTCTGTGTCATTTGCGCGCATTTCT
>JAYSYI010000276.1:0-5409 GCA_043727665.1 Limnoglobus sp.
GAAAGAGAACGATTGGGGACCATTGAAACGGAGAGGGGGGGATTCGAACCCCCGGAACGGTTTTACCCGCTCGCCGCTTTAGCAAAGCGGTGCTTTCGACCACTCAGCCACCTCTCCAAGTGTCGTTTTAGTAGGTTACCGCGCGATTGATATTCCGACAAGATCGTTGTCAGTACCTACGAACGGTTTGGCGAAAAGTTGATTTAGGATTGTGCGATCAAACGACGATTCCGCATCATCTTCGGGGCGAGTTTCAAGAAGAATTGCCCTCCCAGCCAGCCACCGAATGACGTGAATGTAAGGATGGCAATCGCGACCGGCATGCTGTTGTTCCAGTCGCTAAGCGGTGCGGTAGTTATGCCGAGGATGCGGTAAAAGCCTTCGAGAGCGGGATACGGTTGCTCGCCGCGACCAGCAGAAGCGACGAATAGATCAAGCGAAGCCAACACTCCCGCGAGCAAACCGTGACGCAAACCGCTACCCGTTGTGGCCCCTGCCGCTGCTCCACCGAGGAACAAAAGGATACCCGCGATTTGTACGCCGACAATTCCGGAACGGGAGAGACCACCCGTTTGAAATGCTCCAGACGAAGCGCGAAACATCAGGTTGCGAATTTCATCGGATGCCGCGATTCCGGCGAAAGCGATCAGGCTGCCAACGACCACACGAAGCCACGCAGTCGGCGGGATCGAATCGCGCGGGTGTGTGATTTTTAGTCCAGATAACTTTGCGAGATTAGACGAATGCAAATTCGGGTTAGGCAAGGCGTCGAGGAGTTCCGGGGCAGCCGGCCAAACGATCGTGCCGATCCACGCGGCTACCCAGGCGATTAGCATCAAACCGATAGCTTGAACGGCAAACCACGCGATATTTGGCTCAGCCGACGCATCGAAGTCGTTAGCGATCAGTAACATTCCAACGGCAATTCCGACCAATATCGATGGTCCGTCACTGTTCGTTCGACCGGCTCCACAGAGCAGTCCGCCGCCGAACATCGCTAGAAACCGCAATCCGAGAACAACACCCGCATCGGCAGGCGTGCTACCCATGATTGCCGAAGTCAATTCGCCAAATGCAACGAGCAAGCCGAGCGTCGCGATTATGCCGAGAGTGATACGCGAGAGAAATGCGGGACGGATCGGATCGGGCGGAGTTACCGCCGCCGCATCGCCAGACATGAATGCTTCTTGTGGCGCAATCAGGCGTGCCGCACACTTTGGACAATGCGTCTGGCCTGTAAAAGCCATTTCACACTTCGAGCAGAATAATTGCATAATACGTCATCGGTGCGGCCGGGCGATGATGAAACACTCAAAAACATAGAACGCAGTTCGCATCTGGCAAATATCGGTCGATTTCGCACGCGATTGGGTTTGGCGATCATCGTGGTATGCCCTCTCCGGGCCGAACGATGAGTTTGCGGTTCGCCGCAGCGCCGAGGAACTCTTCACTCGTGCCATTTGGCCATTTCACTTCGAGTTTATCGTATGCGGTTACGCTGCCGAGGCCGAACATGCCGATGGCGGCGCTCGACGACAAATAGCTTTGCTCGGAGCGTATCGTCTGAAATTGCGTTCGTCCGTTTGCGGTCACTCTCAGTTCGGTACCGAGGAGATCGCGACTGCCGCGTTTCGGGTCGATGGCCTGGATTTTGAGCCAGTTATTGCCGACGGATACGTTGCGGTAAAGCCGCGCTCGATTGCTAAGATTGACGACCAACAGATCGGGGCGACCATCGTCGTCGTAGTCGCCCATCGCCAGGCCACGGGCCACGTTGGGAATGCCACAAAATGCGGCATTCGAAGGAGAAATATCGACGAACTGACCTTTGCCATCGTTCCGGAGCAACTGATTCCGCTCGGCATACGGTCGCCAAAATGGCGGGAGATGATCGGTATCCGACACGGGCGGTCCCGAGTACACTTTGCCGTTTACGAATGCGATATCGGGGCGGCCGTCGAGATCGAAATCGGCGGCCACTGCGCCGAATCCGGTTCCGCGCCACTTGGTTTTGAGCACGCCGGTTTCGATGGTTTTATCGCGGAACAAGCCAGCGGGGCCTTGTTGCCAGAGTGTATGCGTTTCGTTCGTGAGGTGCGTCACGAACAAGTCGGTCAACCCGTCGCCATCGTAATCGGCTGCTGCGATACCCATGTTTGCGTACTGCGACCCCATTCCCGTGAGGGCAATCCCGCGTGAGAGTCCTTCTTCCTTGAATTTGCCATCCTTCTGATTGACCCAGAGAAAATTCGGCTTGCCATCGTTAGTGACGAATATATCGGGCCAACCATCGCCGGTGAGATCGGCACAATAAACGCCAAGCCCTGGGCCGATCTTTGCAGCCAGTCCGGACGGCACCGTGACATCTTGGAACTTGGCAATCGCACCGTCTTTCTTCCCGAGATTGTGGAACAACTTGGCCGCCGTTCCTGGAAAGGTTTTCGGCCCGCAGAAATCGCGAGAACCATCGGGGGCAGTACAGGGCCACGAGCGGTCGTAATCGACGTAGTTGACGATGATGAGATCGAGCCAACCGTCGCGGTCGTAATCGAAGAATGCGGCAGAGGAACCCCACAACGGGTTGTTGATCCCCGCTTCCGCTGTCACATCGCGAAACTTGCCACCACCCTCGTTATGAAGCAGTTTTGCACCCACAAACTGCGTGATAAGTACGTCCGGCCGGCCGTCATTATCGAAATCGCCGACCGCGACGCCGACGTTATAACCGTCGAAATCCAGGCCGCTGCCCACCGATGCATCGTGGAAGGTTCCATCGGCGTTTTGCAGGTAGAGCTTGTTCGTTTTGCCCGTCTTCGGACCTGCGGATTGCAATAGAAGTAAGTCCAGTTTGCCATCGCAGTTGGCGTCGAACATCGCGCAACCGGCGACCATCGATTGTGGCATGAAAAACTCGCCCGTCGGCCCACCATCGTGAACGAACGATAGCCCGACTTTGTCGGTCACATCTTCGAACCAAACCGGGCCGGTGGCGGGAGCTTCCACGGCAAGCGTCGGGGCCATCGTGGCCGGTTTGCACCCACAAAAAAGCCACGCCACGCAGATGGCAAAGATTTGCGTTCGGCACGTAGGAATGAGCGTCAGGATGGATGACATAAAGGTTTTCGAAAAATTGGTGAATCCTGACGTTGTTGTAACAGCTCACCCACCTTTTCGCCTCTCGTAATCGATGCAATTCGGAATCTGCCCACGAGGATGGCTGAATCAGTGGGCTTACACGGCTTACACGGCTTACACCCACCGCTCGCTGAGAATTACGCGGCCTCGCCGAAACGGCGTAGACGCGGGTGGTAGCCGAGTGTTGGCATGTCGTTGTCGGAAGACAATAACCGCAGGTCGCCTTCTTCGAGTGGGGGCGATTCTTGCGAGAAGGGTTGGCCGCTTACGGGTACGTCGGCGGATGGGGCGAATGGCACCGATGCCCCGTGTAATGGGATCGTCCAGACATCGTCGCCGTCTTGCGGTTTGTCGTCGGTCATGTTCGGTATCCGTGCGATATCGTGTCATTCTCACCAACGGACGAGTGCGGTGCCCCAGGCGAGACCGGCACCGAAACCGCTGAAAATCGCGAGTTCGCCGCGATTCAGCTTCCCGGCCGCGATGGCTTCATCGAGTGCGATCGGGATCGAGCCAGCCGAGGTATTACCGTATTTCTCGAGATTGTTGAAGACCTTTTCTTGCGGAATTTTTAGCCATTTCCCGAGTGCCTGTTCGATGATCCGCACATTCGCCTGATGCGCGATGAACAAATGAACGTCTTCGGAAGTCATCTTCGCGGCGGTCAGCACGTCTTCGACGGTGTCGCGGAGGATTTCCACGGCCCACCGGTAGACGCCTTGGCCGTCCATTTGCATATACTGTTGCCCCGTGGCGAGGTTCTCCGGCGTAATTGCAGTGCGGCTGCCCCCTGCTGGTTTGCAGAGCATCGCTCCACCCGCGCCGTCGGCACCCATGCTGTACGCCACAATGCCTTGCTCGGGCGTTCCGCGTTCGATAATCACGGCCCCGGCTCCGTCGCCGAACAACGGATAAATCTTCGGGTCGGCGGGGTTCAGAATCCGCGAGTTCGTGTCGCCGCCAATTACGAGCGCACGGTCCGAAGCCCCCGATACGACGTACGCTGCGGCCGTTACGAGCGAGTAGATGAACCCTGCACAGGCGGCTTCAATTTCAATCGCTGGCCCGACGATGCCGAGAGAATCTTGGATTATGCTCGCCGTCGAAGGGAACGACATATCTGGAGTGAATGTGCCTAAAACGAGTAAATCGATATCGCTCGACCCGTAGCCGGTCTTCGAGAAGCAGTCTTTGGCGGCTTCAATGCAAAGGTCCGAGGTAGCTTGTTCGGGGCGGACGTGGCGACGTTCGTGTATGCCCGTTCGCTGCACGATCCACTCGGCATTGTAACCGCGTGCGGCAAAGTTCAGACGATTGTGCAGTTCGGCATTCGTGACGACGACATCCGGAACATATTTTCCCGTCCCGACGATGTGAACACCCATAAGGGACTTGCATTTCGGTCGCGGCAACGGACGGTCGGTGGTCATATCGACACCCAGATTTTCAGCGAAATACTCAAGAGCAATTTATACGGAAATCCGAGTTACTCGCGCCCGTCGGCACCACTTTCGAGAAATCGCTGGAACGCAACGAGCGATAAAGCGGTCGCATCCGAGCGGATATTGCCATCGCTAATGCCGATTCGCACGCCACCGATGAGGTATTGCGAGCGGAACTCGCCGGTGAAGTGCGTCGTGTTGTCCGCAGTATATTGCAGGCTACGCATGAAGCGAATCGCCTCGACCGTGGCGGAGCGATACTTCGCGTACCGTGCCGGGTCCGGAATTTGGCGGCTCAGGTGCGTTGCGGCCGCGAGGCCACGGAGTGCATGCGCCGTTTCGAAACTCGGCTCGATGGCGGGCGACGTACGGAACCCGCCGGCCAGCAGAACGAGGTGCGGATCGGATTTACCGAGTTGCGCATCACACAGCCAGTCGCCCATTTCTGTGGCGATGGCGACGACATCCGCACTGTGCGTATCGATGTAGACTTCGACCGCTGCCGGGAGAATCGTGCCCGCTAGCGACGGGTGCGGTTTCGTCCGGAATGCCGCACGGTAGTAGCCCAAACCCTTTGCAATCGCCTCGTACTTGCCCGCCGCTGGCTTGCGTCGGGCGTTCAGTGCGAGGGCTTGCAACGCCACTCCAGGATACACGTTTACCGCGTCGTGGTCGTTCGCATCGCCGCAATTCACGCCACCATCGGCGCGAATTTGTTTGCGGAGAAAGTTCGACAGCTTCTCTGCTTCGTTCAAAAGTTTTGCATCGGCCGACGGCAACGCTTCGATGGCTAGCACGAGACACGCCGCGTAACCGAAGGCATTGCCGGAGC
>JAYSYI010000277.1:0-1698 GCA_043727665.1 Limnoglobus sp.
CCGGATTTTCACTCGTTCTCAATCGCACAAATTCACTTGCGGACTCGATCATCAAAACAACTCGCTGATTACGCGGCCCGGCGACACTAACCCCAGTGCGCCGACTTGCTCGCTCGTCATGCCGATGCAGTGCTGGATCGTGGTGCAAATGTCGCCGGGCGTCAGCGGGGTGTCGGCGGGTTTTGCGGCTTTGGCATCGCTCGTGCCGATGACGCGGCCACCCGCTACGCCGCCGCCTGCGACCAGTGCCGAGTAGCAACCGGGCCAGTGGTCGCGCCCGGATTTCACGTTGATCTTCGGATCGCGCCCGAACTCGCCCATCGCCAACACGAGCGTCGAACCGAGCAAGCCGCGATCGTGTAGATCCTTCAATAATGCCGTCATCGCCTGATCGAGCCAGACCGCGTGGCGATCCTGCATGATCTGGAAGTTCCGGTAGTGGTGGTCCCAGCCGCCGTCGCCCGAATCTTCTTCGGCCTCGACGTGATCGCTCCAATTCACTTGCACGAACGGCACGCCACCTTCGACTAATCGCCGGGCCAATAAACACGACTGGCCAAACCGCGTTCGGCCGTAAGCATCTGCGACTTTTCCCGGCTCCTTCGAGAGGTCGAACATCTCGCGGGCGGTCGGCGAAGTCAGCATCTCGATGGCACGCGAACGGTAATCGTCGAGCACACCGGTGGCTCGTGCCGCTTCGCGCTGGCGGTCGGCACCGGACAGCGCGAGCATCAGTTTACGGCGGTCGGCGAGGCGTTCGGGTGTTAAGTCGGAAGGCAGCGCCAGTGCCGGGACTTTCGTGCCGTGAACGGGGTCGTATTCAAGGCGAAACGGGTCGTACGCCGGTCCGAGTGGGCCGCCGCCTTCGCCGATAATCGCCTTGCGTCCTTGGTGCAATTTTCCGCCCACGACGAGGAACGGCGAGCCGAGTTGGGACCGGTGACCGCTCGCCATCAACTGCTTCGCAACGACCGAACCGGTAGCGGGCCGCGGCGAACCCGGTAGCGGTTTGCCATCGAGACCGACACCACCTGCGGGACTGCCAGTAAGGCCGATAGTCCCTGCGACGCCGTGATCGCTCGACAGGGTATTGAGCGAGCGCAGGACCGTGAGTTTGTCCGAAATGCCCGCAAGTTGCGGAAAGAGTTCGCAGAAGCGCACGCCGGGAATTCGCGTCGGGATCGTGCCGAACGGGCCGCGATTTTCGAGCGGTGCGTGCGGCTTCGGATCGAAGGTATCGAGCTGACTCGGACCGCCCCAGAGCCACAACAAAATGACCGCCTTCGCCGAACCGGGATTGAATCCCGTTGGGTTGAGGTCTTTCGCCCGCAGCCGATCCGCGAGCGAAAGCCCCAGTACCGAAGACATTCCCGCTTGCACGAACGCACGCCGGTGCAAAGTCTGGCACGTCCGCTGCGTCTGTCGTCCGATGTTCAACATAGGCACCTCGACGTGCATCCTATCCGACATTCGTAAGCCACGCCACGACGACATTCTCAACCGAGCCGATTTTCGGGTGAGACAATCCCGCTTGACTTTGACTTTTCGTGCCAGCCCGCTGCGCAGCGGGATGGCACGAACGGCTACGAGAATCTTGGACCCATACGATTTGCCGGAGTCAAAATGTTTTGGACGATATGACGTAAGTCGGAATTCGAAGCGTGCCCGAAATGACCGAAACATGTCGCGAAATGACGC
>JAYSYI010000278.1:0-1697 GCA_043727665.1 Limnoglobus sp.
AGCGTCATGTGGTGATTGTGGCTGAACTGGATCGTTCGCGTCGCGCCTTTGCCTTTCGCTTCGTCGTCGAGTTTGCGGAAGTTCGGGTGATCCGCGAACGAATGAATGGCGGCCGCATATTTCAAGTTGCCATCGCCGGTGGCTTTCGAGGCATCGTAGCTGTTGGGCAAGTTCGCGTGGCACTTCGTGCAATGGTTGTCGTCGATTCGCACCAGCGAGTTCGTGCGGCCTTTGTGGTCGTGGTGGCAAGTCCAGCACGCGGCATCGCTTTCGCCCGCGGGCCAAATCGCGGTGGCATGGTGCGCGGGGCCGGCGTGACATTTTTCGCACGTCATGTCGAGCCAGCGTTCGTGCGGTTTAATCGGCGATGATGTGAACAAACTGCCCGAGTCATACGGGCGATGGCACGCCTCGCAATTCGTATCGAAGGCGGCGTGCGGGTTCGTTAATGGGCCGTGCGTGTATTTGTAATCGTTCACGCCGGTGGAGTTGTTCGCGAAGCCCCAACTCAGCCAAATGAGCGGAGCCAGAAACACCGCGATGGCCCAGAGGTTACGCCGGAAGAATTTCTGTAGCGCTTCGGCCCACGTTTGGGACGCAAAGTACCGGCGGCGGTCACCGGGGTAACGGTCCACGAGGTCGCGACTGTCGGAACGCGGAGATTGCATGGTGCCAGGTTACCAGTATTTCAGGGCTTTCACCGCATGAATACACATGCAGACGAACATCGACAACGAGAGCGGGCCGTGTATCACGAGCCAATTGCGGAGCCAGAAGTTCAGCGTCACGTGCGTATCCCACTGACGGCGAATATCCGCGAGCCGTTCGAGCTTCGTCAAATCGTCGAGCGCATCGTTCGGGATCGCCATCCGCAACCGCGCGAACAAGTTCTCCGATTCCTTACGCGACCCGAGCTTGATGTAATTTACACCTTCGAGTTTAGCGTGCGAATCCTCCGAGTGCATTATGTCATTTTCATGAAGATCGTGTTTTCGTCGGATTTTTCGGCCATGCTGCAAATACGGCACGAGCAAGTTTTTGACGAAGGCCGACAATTGGTCCTTCGAACGACCGATGACTTTCGGCTTGAAGCCGAGCTTCGCGTCGGGGGCACTCCCGAGTTCGGTCGTCATCTGATCGAGGATCCGCTTCGCATCGCTTACGTGTTTTTCTACCGCGAATTCGACCTGAGAAGCCACGGTTTCGCTCGGGATGTCGTTGAGCATTTTTTGCGGCAACCACTGTTGCATCGCGAGGCCCCACACGCCGCTGACGATCACGATGAGGAACAGCGCCATCGTCGTGGCGCTGAGCCGACCACCCCAATCGAACCCGCTATGCAGCACGATAATCGGCAAACAGACGAGGCCGAGTACGATGTGGCACCACATCCACGGCCTCGCCCGGCCGAGCCAGCGAAACTTGCGGAGCAAGGCTTTTCGCGGCCAAAACAGAATTTCACTGAGAATGATGACGAAGCCAACCAGCCCCGTGATAACGCCGAAGCGACCGTCAGCCACCGGCCAAGCCCACCCGAGAAATGAGGAACCGACGTACCAAACGAGAATCGGGATACACGCGACCGCCGACGCAATCAGCACGCTCGCCACGCGCCGGCTCGATGGTGATTGACGGCCGAATAGCACGATGTCCCCTCAAACGTAATTTCTACGTCCATCAACCAATATCAAAATTAT
>JAYSYI010000279.1:0-1694 GCA_043727665.1 Limnoglobus sp.
CGGGAAACGACGAACGAACAGTTTTGTCAGCCCCAAGTGACGTGAAGTTGCTATTGACGGTGTTTTCAGGTCATCTCGGTTTTGGTTTTTTATCCCAACGGGATTTCAGCGATTAGCCCCAGGTCGCGTTTCGCGCACCTGGGGTATGCCGCCCATCTTTTCTGACCCCGAAGCACTACGCCGCGAAGGATTATTTCGCTTGTTTTTTGACGTTTATGCAACAAGTATTGGACCGAAGGGCAGTTCTGATGTAGCCCTCTCGCTCCGCGAGAGGTAAGCGAATGCCTTGTGCTGCCAATAATCGCTTGCGTTCCGATGGTTTGCTATCCTCTCGCGGAGCGAGAGGGCTACGTAAAATCCTTCACGGAGTTGCCCTTGTGAGTGCCGGTTCGTTCGCCCGAAATGAGCATTTTGCGTCGCGTCTCGCAGACTGGCCACGACTCCCTCGCTAGCGCTTCGGGCTAACAAATCAGCTCAGGTCGTCATGCCTGCCGACCGCAAAAACGGTCGCAGGTCATTGCCTGTGAATGTGACGACGACGGTCCACCCGCCGGGTAACTCGCGGTAGATGCGTGTTGTGGCGTTGCTTGCGGATACCGAATCCGGTGCTTTTGCGGTGCGGAATTGGCCGGATGCGAGGAAGTACACCCAGGCAATTTGCCGCGCGTTTGGAGAATCGAGTTGCATCGCGTTCACGGACACGCCTTGCAGATCGCGTTTCCCAGCAAATCGCACGAATCGCAAGTCGAAATCTTCGGGCAGCTTGTCCATCAGCCGTTCGGATGTCAGCCAATCGAGTGCGTTTCGCTCGGGCGATTCCATCGCAGTTTCGATGGAATACGTCAAACCTTCGATATCGAGTGTCGGGCGATTTACGGCCTGATACGCGGACCAACTGAGGACGCCGAACGTCGCCATCGCGGCGGTGACGGTGGCGCGGGCGAGCCATTTCGCCCGCCAAAGTGCCGACAGCTTCGCCGTCACTTGCGCGTGCAGTTGCGTTTTCAGTTGGCTCGGGATCGGGACATCGACGATCATTTTGGCGATGGCGGCTTGTGCGCACGCTTGTTTGGCCAACGATGCGGAACAGGTGGGGCAAATTTGCAAGTGGTTTTCGAGCGACGAAAGATCGTCTTGCGCCAAGTCCGATGTGCGGCCGGGGCGGTAGAACAAGAGCAATAATCGGGCGGTTGGGCAGTCCATCGGTCACTCCCCGCGTAAGTGTGTCGCGGTGGGAATCAGTTTCACCCGGAGGTACGTTTTGGCCCGCGCGAGGCGAGACATCACCGTACCAATCGGCAGGTCCAGTTGTTCCGCAATATCACGGTAGCTGAAATCTTCAAAGTAGAACAAGATCAGCGGCGTGCGGAACGTTTCGTCGAGTGCATTCAGCGCTTCTTGCAGCTTTGCCGGCTCGACATCCAATCCTTCGGGTGGCTCGTTGTCGGGGATCTCCGCCACCGAATCGAGCGGCACGATCTTGTGCTTGCGTTCATCGCGAATCCGGTGCAAGTAGGCGTTCCGCAAGATCCGGAACAACCAGGGCTTTGCACGGTCCGGCTCGCGAAGCTGGGAAAGCCGGGAAATCGCCTTGCCGAATGTCTCTTGCGTCAGGTCGTCCGCATCGGCGGCGGAGCCGCTGAGACGGTAGGCATAACGGTAGAGTGCTTCGTAGTGGGCATCGACCAACTCTC